>JBAVPI010000886.1:0-5271 GCA_049692915.1 Pyrinomonadaceae bacterium | reverse complement strand
GTGCCAATCTATAAGCACGCCGCTCTCTTATTTTCACCGGCATGAAGAGAAGGTTCTCTCGACGTATCGCGCCGGGTTTGCAAAGGCGGCTCGCGCGGGTCGGAAGGTTTTTGCGGACGCGAGTTTTGCTTCGCAGACACGTGGCGCGGCGCACATCTCCGCGTTAGAGCGAGCCGAAAATCGTCGGGATTCTTGCGGCGAGCAGGCGTTGCGTGCCTTTCGCGTCCGGCTTAAACGGCAGCGGCATCAGGCATGCCGGTCGTAAAGCCTGTGCGGGCGCAAAGTGATAATGATCGCTGCCATTCCAAGCGGCGAGGGTCGTCCAGCCGGGCGGTTTCGTGCAGCCGCCACGCGCCGGGCCGACGACTTTAATCGCCTCGCCGATATCCGCGCCCGCGTCTTCAATAATGAAAGCGTCGGAAGTCGCTTCGACGCGCGACGGCGACGGCGTGACGACATCGCTCATCTCCCGCGCCAACGCGGACGACGAAGCCGCAATGCCGGTGACGATGACGAGGGACAAATTCAAGAGGTAAATTCTTCGGGGCAAGCGCATGCGAAAAGACTCCTCCCTCCACGCCGCACGCTGAACCTACGCGTGCGCGCCGAGCGAACTTTCATCTGCCGATGCCCTCTAAGAAACGGTCAATGCGCGCACATTTCCGCGCCGCCATGCCGACGTGCAAAGGCGCAGGCCGTGGAAAGTTGATTCCTCTCCACGGCCTGCGCCTTTCTTTCCCACGCCAGCGCCGCCCCCCGGCGCTGGCATGGCTCGCCGTTGAAATTTACACGACGAGTTCAGCCTGCTGCGTTTTCGTGAGGCCCGAACTGTGACCCCACGGCACGTTCGACTGAAGTTTATCCGAGAGTTTTCTCTGGCGGGCTTTAAAGGCGGACTGCGCGCGCAGTTCATCCCAAACATATGAAGGCACGCGTTTAAAGGCTTCGACCACTTGCGCATCGAAGTGTGCCCCGACGCAACGACCCAACTCTTCACGCGCCAACTCGTAAGACCTGCCTCTGCGATAGACGCGGTCGCTCGTCATGGCGTCGAAAGCGTCCGCGACGGCGAAGACGCGCGCGCCCGGATCAATCTCTTCTTCTTTCAGTCCGAGCGGGTAGCCCGACCCGTCGCACTTCTCGTGGTGCTGCGCGACGATGCGCGCCGCCCCTTCGAGAAAATCTATCCCGCGCAGAATCTCCTGACCGAAAAGCGGATGCCTGCGCATCTGTTGCCACTCGCCTTCGTCGAGCGGGGCGGGCTTGCGCAGGATGGCGTCGGGCACGCCGACCTTGCCGATGTCGTGCAGGAGCGCGCCGTATTCGAGCGAGCGCAACGCTTCCGCGCCGAAACCGAGTTCGCGCCCCAGACGGAGGCTGAAGGCGACGACCCGCTCCGAGTGGCCTGCGGTCTCCGTGTCGCGCATGTCGAGCGCCGAGGTCAGCGCCTTGAGCGTCATGCGGTAGGCAGTCTCCGTCCGTCCGAGCGCGTCATGCAATTCCGACGTGCGTTGCGCGACCATCTCTTCGAGCCGCGTCTCGTAAATGCGCTTGGCGACGCGCAGGGCGTGGTGCTTGACGGCGCGCGCGACGACGAGTTCCACCTGTTCGAGCGCGAACGGCTTGGTCACGTAGTCGAATGCGCCGGCGCGCATGGCTTCGATGGCCGCGTCCATGGATTGCAGGCCGCTGATCATCACGATCACCGTCTCCGGCGAGGTATCGAGAATGCGCGGCACCATCTGGAGGCCGGTCATGCCGCTCATCTGAATGTCGCTGAGGACGACATCGAAGCGGCGCGTCGGCAAGAGCGCCAGAGCCTCCTCCGCCGAGGCCGCCGTCACACATTCGTAAGTCTCGCCGATGAACTGTGAGAGCACATCCCTGATGGCCTCCTCATCGTCCACCACCAGAACAAGTCCGGAACAGTCGTGCGAGGGGATCATGCGATTTCTCATTTCTTCGTCAATTCTTCGACGGTTTCTCGATGGCCGGGTTTAAGCGTGCGCCGGTTCAAGTCTGGGGCGCATGGCTTTATCCTCAGGCCGCGCAAACAATTTGATTTGATTTCTACTACGGATCGTCAGGTAAGCACTTATCGGAACACGATCAGCAGGAGCAAATATCGGGCCGGAAGTTTCCGGCCACGGGCGGCCACGCCTCTCTCTCGCTCAGCCGTGCGCGCCGCCTCTCGCCACTTATCGAAAGATACGGCCAAAACTTGCAGCCGCCTGTCCCGTCCGTGCTCCGCACCCACCCGCGCGCGAAGCGTTGCGACATCACTTTCGGCCCGCGCGCTGTCGAACTTACAACAGTTCAGCGATGGATTTTTGACAGCCGCGCCCACGCACGAAAACACGCGCGAAAGCGTGAGTTGCCGGCGGCACTGTGATTGCTGTAGCCCACGTGCGTCGTCACGGATTCAGGCGTGACCGGCTCACTTGTCTTACCGGCATCATCAACTAATGGTTGTTCATCGTTGAAAATAGCCCCGATTTCTTTAACGCGGCGGCGGGTTGACGACCCGGTGTTGAACGACGCCAGTGCCGGAAGACCGACGCTCGATGTCGAGTAGTTGACGGCGCGTGATAGTTCAAAGTCCCTTGGGCAACACTTTCGACCGACGCCGCTTCGTCAAATGACCGACGCCGCACCGTCAAAACGCGGCGTCTGCCCCGCCTGAAAATCGTTCCGTCTGTTGACTCAAACAAACATGAGCGCGACATTCTCATCCACCGCAGAAACCACACTCGCGCCGCTCACGTTGGCGTGCGAAGCAACGCATGCAGACGAGTCCGACCGGCGCATCCTGATCGTTGACGACGAGGAGATGATCCGGGGGCTGTTCGCCTCCTACCTCGGCGACCTTTACACGTGCGCGACCGCCGCCAACTACGAAGACGCGCTCGCGCACCTCAACCGCGAGTCGTTCGCCCTCGTCATCAGCGATGTCATTATGCCGGGGCGCGGCGGCATCGAACTGCTGCGCGAAGTCGTCGCGCACTTCCCCGACACAGCCGTCATCATGGTCTCCGGCATTGACCGCTCGCAACGCGTGCTCGACGCCGTGCGGCTCGGCGCGTTCGACTATCTCATCAAGCCGTGCGAGTTGGACGTGCTTGAGGTGGCCGTCGAACGCGCGCTCGAACACCGTCTGCTCGTGCGTTCGGCCCGCCAGTACAAACTCGATCTGGAGAGGTGGAATCGGGAACTGCGCGAGAGCAAGACGAAGCTCGAACAACTGGAAGCGCAGATCGTGCAGAGCGAGAAGATGGCTTCGCTCGGTCAACTCGCCGCGGGCGTCGCGCACGAACTCAACAACCCGGCGGGCTTCATCTACGGCAACATGGAAATCCTCAAAGACTGCGCGTCCGGCATTGAACGCCTGCTCGCCCTCTACTCGCGCGTTCAACTCACGCCCGCGGAGGCCGCCGAGGTCGCCGTCATCAAGGATGAGATTGACTACGAACACACGCTCGCGGATTTGAAACTGATCATCGCCGACTGTCACGACGGCGCGGAGCGGATCAGAGACGTGGTGCTGAACCTGCGTCTCTTCTCGCGCCTCGACGAAGCCGAGTTCAAGAAAGTAGATATTCACGAAGGACTCGATTCGACCATCCGCCTGCTCTCGCGTTACTACAACGCGGGGCGCATCCGGCTTGAACGTCAGTACGGTGAACTGCCGCCTGTTGACTGCTTCGCGGGCCAACTCAATCAAGTCTGGATGAACCTGCTCGTCAACGCCGCGCAGTCCATCAAGGACGACGGCGAGGTGCGCGTCTCGACGCGGCGCGATGGCGAAGCGGTCGTCGTCTGCATCAGCGACACGGGATGCGGCATCGCGCCCGACCAGTTGAAGAACATCTTCGACCCGTTTTTTACGACCAAGCCGGTGGGCGAAGGAACGGGCCTCGGCCTCTCCGTTACCTACAGCATCGTCGAGCGACATCACGGCTCGATTCGCGTGGAGAGCGTGCCCGGTCGCGGCACGACCTTCACCATCACAATCCCGATGGAAGCGCGGCGCGCGGGCGAGGAATCAGGCATCGAAACCGCCGCGCTCGTGACCTGCTAACTTTACAATCAAGCATGGAGTTTCTCTCAAGATGACTTATAAAATCTTGCTCGTTGACGACGAACCGGCCAACCTGCGTCTGCTGGAAAGACTGTTCCGGCGCGACTATCAAGTGCTCACCGCTTCCTCCGGCGAGGCCGCGTTGCAACTGCTCTCGCAGCACGACGTGGCGCTCCTCATGACCGACCAGCGGATGCCCGGCATGACCGGCATCGAACTACTCAAGCAGACATCCTTGATGCGCCCGCACACCGTCCGCATCATCCTCACGGGCTACACTGAGGTCGGCGCACTCGTCGAGGCCATCAACTGCGGGCAGGTTTACAAGTATGTGACCAAGCCTTGGAACAACGACGAGTTGCGCCTGACGGTCGAGCGCGCCATCGAGCATTACGAGACGAACCGCTCGCGCCACGAACTCGAACGCGCCAACCAGCGTCTCTCCGTTAATCTCAAAGAGATGACGCGCGGCATCGTGCGCGCCATCGTGGATGCGCTCGAAGCCAAAGACGAGCATCTTCACGGTCACGCGCGGCGCGCGAGCGGCTATGCCGTCGCCATCGGGCGGCGGATGCGCCTCGACGTGTCGCAACTTGAAGAAATTTCTCTCGCCGCGCTTCTCCACGACATCGGCAAGATCGGCACGCCCGACCACATCCTGTTGAAGCCCGGCGTTTACGACGAAGCCGAGCGCGCCGTCATTCAACTTCACGCAGAGCGCGGAGCGCGGATGCTGGCAGGCGTGCCGGAGATGGGAGACGTGGTTTCCGCCGTCCGTCATCATCACGAAAACTGGGACGGCTCAGGCTACCCGGAGGGCTTGAGCGGCGAGCAGATTCCGCTCGCCTCGCGCATCATTCTCGTCGCCGACGCCTACGACGCCATGACCAGCCCGCGCCCGCATCGAGAGGCGTTCGACCACGAAACGGCGGTCGCCAATCTTCAGCGAGGCGCGGGCACACACTTCGACCCGCAGGTCGTGCGAGCCTTCTGCGGGCTTGAAGAGATCGCCGAGATACGGCGCAGCATCGTCCAGAAACGTTGGGGCGCGAAGCTCTCGCCCGCGCCGTTTCACACGGGCGAAGTGACGTTCGACGATCTCGTCGCCGAAGTCGAGCGCGAGCCGGTGCTGGCCGCGGGAGTCTTGCAACAGGCCAACCTCGCGGGCGGCGCGGATTCCGGCGTGACGGCCC
>JBAVPI010000885.1:0-10675 GCA_049692915.1 Pyrinomonadaceae bacterium | reverse complement strand
TTTCAACACGCCGCCATTGTCTTTAACATTCGAGCCGTCCCGACGCTTCAACGCACAAGTGGCTACTCTTTCACGAGATACGATTTTACCCGGCAGCGAAGGTGATGTTGGAAGAGATGTGCACATATGAGAAGTGATAGCTCATGAGCACAGACAATCATAGGATGCCGATGATTCTGGTCGTCGAGGCAGTTCAAGGACTCCGCGACGGCATGAGAGACCTGCTGACGGCGGACGGCTACCGTATTACGACTGCAAAAGATGAGCAAGAGGTGGTTGAGATAGCTCGACATGAGCGTCCCGATCTGCTTCTAATCTGTCCTGCCGAGCCGCCGCCCGATCTCATCTCTGCCGTCGCCCGCATCCGTGAACGAGCGGAACTCAGCACTGAGGTGCCGATGGCTTTCTTTTGCATAGAGGCAGTTGACGAAGGCGAGGAAGTAGCCTACGAGAATAACGTTTATGTCATCAGCCCTGACAATTTTAACCACTTGAGGCGCTTTCTCAAGCGTCTTTTGGCCGCGCCGCCAACTGCCCTTTAAAATTAACTCACATTTAATCCAAGTAGCCGACCAATACCTAATTTACGCTTGCAAATTCCTTGCTAGGTGTGTTAACACACGCGTTGTCCCGTAGTTTCATAAGGCTTTTTGGCCCATTCTAATTGCGGCTGCACTCGCGTAACATTAGTGCTTCAATATTTGGATAGCCCCTTATATTCCCACCCCCATCTGGTACTTCGGCCTCGTCCACAGTAGAAAGGTATGTTTTATGACCGCCCTGACCCCAACTCAGGATTCTTGCGGCAATCGAATTCTCGCTACGCTGCCTGCTGAAGAATACAACCGTCTAATTCCAAATCTGGAGACGGTTTCCTTTGAACTGGGGGAAATCATCTATCAATCCGGAGAGCACATCGATTACATCTATTTTCTCACCGACTGTATCGTCTCTTTGCTCTACACGATGGAGAACGGCATGAGTGCCGAGATCGGCATAGTAGGCAGTGAAGGCGTCGTCGGCATCGCCCTCTTCATGGGAGGCCACACCATGCCCAATAGCGCCATTGTGCAGAGCGCCGGGACTGCTCTCAGGATGGAATCTCGATTTCTTCTGGATGAGTTCAAACAGGGTGGCGAGTTTCAACATCTGTTGCTGCGATATACGCAGGCACTAATGACGCAGATTTCACAAACAGCCGTCTGCAATCGTCTCCATCCGTTGGAAGGGCAACTCTGTCGCTGGTTGCTGTTGAGCCACGACCGTTTGCAAACGGATGAATTGGTGATGACGCACGAGATGATCGCCAACATGCTGGGCACACGGCGCGAAGGCGTGACTATCGCTGCCGGGAAACTGCAAGACGCAGGGCTGATTACCTACTATCGCGGACGCATCAAGATTATTGACCGCGCCGGGCTGGAAGCGACCGTCTGTGAGTGTTACAAGGTGGTTAAAGACGAGTTTGATCGTTTACACATTTAGAGAATTTGTGCGCTTCTTTCAAAGTCGCATCCTTTTTCACGCTACGGCCTAAAATCTTCAGCCGACTCTCCGTCCATCTTGCTTGCACACAACATGCCGGCACTTCCTCAACAAAACCCGTGTGTCTCAAGCATTGCCCCTGATACAAAGCGGCCGCATCCATCCCAAGCGTCGCGCGCGTTTTGCCGACGCAGAAAGCAATTACCAATCAGGGAATATTTTGGACAAGGTTGGGACTTTATATATCAGGCGCATATTTTAAATGAAGGAGAAAAAGCAAAATGCCCCGACACGCTACTCTCCTAGAAGAGATCACTCCGGCAGTTGAATCTCAGGACGTTTCGGAGGAGTCCGGGCTATCAATAGTGGGCCGGATCGGCAAACCGATTTATGACTCCGGCCAGATAAACGACTCACAACACGTCAGCAATTACAACAACACTTCAGTCTCAAGACAGATTGCTCCCGACGACGTTCTGTCCGCCATGCCGCTGATCGGTCAATCGCCTCAGATGAAGCACCTCTTTTCGCTCATCGAGCGGATTGCGCCGACCGACAGTTCGACGCTCATTACGGGCGCGACCGGGACGGGCAAAGAACTCGTCGCACTCGCTATTCATCAGTTGAGTCCACGGAGTCATGCGCCTTTCGTTGACATCAATTGTTCAGCCATCCCCGACACACTTTTCGAAGCGGAACTCTTCGGTCATCAACGCGGCTCGTTTACGGGGGCGCACGAAACGCGGCGCGGATTGTTTGAAGAGGCGGCCGGCGGCACGCTCTTTCTCGACGAGGTGGACGCGCTCAGCCTCTCTTCGCAGGCAAAGCTTTTGCGCGTCTTGCAGGAGCGATGTCTGCGGCGCGTCGGGGGCCGCGAGAACATCCCCTTCGACGTGCGTGTGATCTCCGCATCAGGGCGCAACCTACAACATTGCATCGACGAAAACACGTTTCGCATTGATCTGTACTTTCGCTTGAATGTCCTCCCGCTCTACGTGCCCGGACTTCAGGAACGCGGCAAGGAAGATATTCATTTACTGATAAAGCACTTCTTGCTGAAGCACGCATCGCACACCAGTCTGCGGGCGCGTAGATTTTCCGAGGAATGCTGCGACGTGCTTGCAGCATATAACTGGCCCGGCAACGTGCGCGAGTTGGAAAACGCCGTCCAGTATGCGCTGATTGTCGGGACTGAAGATGAATTAACTTTGAAAGACTTGCCGCCCAGAATGCTCGATTCGGTGGGGGCGGAACGGTCACCGGGCGATCAGGTGCTCGACCGGTGCAAACAGGAGAAGCTGCCGCTGGCGGAAGCCGAACGTCTTTACATCCTCTACATCCTCGACAGCTTCGACGGCAATCAAGTCAAAGCCGCCGCCACGCTCGGCATAGACGCGCGGACACTCCGGCGCAAGCTGAAGCTCTATAAGAATCCATCTAAATTTATGATTGCCCTCGCTTGAAGGCTACTGCGCATCTTCGCTTTGTGCTGTACTGGTCGTTAATCCGTCCCGCGATTGAGACCTTCAACACTCCCGCGATGCAAGATTGTCCGGCAGGTAACAATCTTGCCCTAGGCAAAGTTGCGCGGATGAAGCGAAACGCCTTGAGCGGCAGAGAGTGAAGTTGAGAGCGAAAGATTCTTAAGTGCATTAGGGCCATTATTTCATCCTGATGAAAGCAAGCCCGACACAGTGGCCGCGGACATCCGGCATGAGAGTTGCCCCTTAAAATTTACCCCCTACTTTAAGTTGCCCCTTGAAACTTACCCCCACTTCTATGCCTAAGGTTTCAGAAGAGAATGCAAAGTTATGTCTGCGTTCTTACATGCGATGAGCCAACAAATTTCTTCCAGCACATCCATTATCCAACCCGGTGCGGGTAGATCACCGGGCCGTCATATGCACTCATAACGATTGAACAAACAATAGCCCCGACATCATCGGTAAATGACGCCGGGGCCTCGCTGGCAACACACTCTCCACCGCATCTCTGCACGGAAAATGTATCGCTCTTGCCGCATACAGTTTAGCGCAACGGCGGCGGTGGCTCAATCTTTAAACTTCAAACAGACAGGAGACACGCACATGGGCCGTAAGAAACAAATGTTCAGCACACTGGCTTTACTGCTGGTGACAAGCCTGATCATCACAACATATACAATCGCACCGCCGACCGCGCAAGCCGCCGACCACCGCGATTCGGGCGCAGTGGATGGTGCCCCGGAGGGCGATCTGACGGACGTTTTCGCTTATATTGACCCGGCTAATCAAAACAACGCCGTGTTGGTATTGCCCGTCAATCCTTTTCTCAATCCGAGCGAGGCTCCGAGCGCCCGCTTCAGCGAAGAACTGCTCTATCAGATGAAGATAGACAACGGCGGCTCGCCCGCCGAAGACCTCGTGGTTCAGATCGAGTTTCACGGCGGGCGCGGCCCGCAGAACTACGATGTCATCCTTGGCACGCCGAGCGTCGTCGGCCCGCACGGTAACGTGCGACTCACCAGCGGCACGACCCTCTGTCACGGCAACAACGTATTTCTTACCAGAGCGGCCAACACCGGACTTGAGCAGAGTTTCATCGTCCCGAACGGCCCCGGCAGCGGCACGGCCATGCCGGGCGTCCAGTGCTTCGCGGGCATCACCGACGATTCGTTCCAGACCGACGTGGCGCAGGCCGCCTTTCGCGTCGGACTCAATCCCAACAAAAACCTCAACGCCCCGAATCACACGCAAGACGTGTTTCGCGGTTTTGTCAGCACGTCGTTCGGCCCGTTACGCGGTCGCCCGCTGCGCGCCGATGCCACCAGCGGTGTTGATGGCTTTGGCGGCTATGATCTGACCTCGATTGTCGTCTCCCTGCCGAAAGAGATGCTTCGCGGCAGCGGCATTCGCGGCGTCTCGTTGACGAGTTCGACGCGACCCCCGGCCAGCAATTCTCTGATCGGCGTGTGGGGCACGGTCAGCCGCCCGACATCGGAGACCTTCGACGGGTTCACCACCACCACTTCGTCAACCTATGAACAGTTCGAGCGGATGGGTCAGCAGTTGGCGAATACCGTTTACATCTTCTCGCAACCGACGCAGGGCTTCACGGCTCTCACCCACGCGGAAGCGGGCGTCCCCGGAACAGGCGCGTTGAGCGATTCGGAAATCAAGGATTTCTTCAACGCTTCCGGCCCCGAAACCGACGAGCAGTTCTTCAACCGCTACGTCCCCGATTCGTTGACGACCGTGAACACGACGGGCGACACCAGTCTGTTAGGTAACACCATCGCCGGGCGCGCAGCCGTCTTGACCGCCGCCGGTTTCACGCTGCCTGAAACCGGCTCGCCTTTGGTTCTGCCGGAAGCCGGTTTGACGGCCAACAACAATCGCGCGTTTCTCCGTCAACTGGTCTTCCCGGATTACATGCGCCTCAATCTCGATCAGGCGACTGACGGCATACGGCGCGGGGCGGGCACGCTGGGCGACTCGTCGCCGACCCTTGCCATCGGCAAATGGGGAATTCAAAACGGTCGGCGTCCGGCGGACGACGTGACCGATCTCTACCTGCGGCTCAACCGCGAGCTTGACGACGTGAAATTCCCGTCCAACCTGAATCTCGTCAACATCACGGGCTTAGTGCCGGGCAGCGGGCCGCAGGGCAGCCGCCACTCGTTGCAATGTACGCAACTTGCTCTCAGTCCCTTGCCGCAAATCCTGACGCCTTGCGAAGACGCGCGCATCTTCGTCGTGCTTCAGGGCACGGACTTCATCGAGCAACTACCGACCGATGTGGCGAACCTCGCGAATCAGGTGAGTCAGCAACGATTGCTGGAGAGTATCTTCCCGTACCTCGGTAAGGCGAACCCTGTTCCCGGCGAGACGGGCACGAAGAACTTCCCGCAGCAGCAGTAACTTTAACCATTAACCGGAGGGGAAGGTTCCTTGCGCAAGGAACTTTCCCCTCCACATCTCGCCGGAAAGGGACACGTCATGAGTCGCAAACAGACTGTCTTGCTGGGTATCACATTCGTTGCGTTGCTCGTAGGGGCGATCTACGTCGTAGCGGCGCGCAGGCATGCGGTCGCCGTGGCGAAGCCGCCCGCAACACGACAAGATGAGGCAGTGGCTTTCACCGAAGCCCGCATCGCCGCGCAGCCGGATGACTCCGAGGCATACCGGCTGCACGCCGCCGCACTCGTGATGCGCGCCGAAGCGACCGGCGACGGGGCTGACTACGACCGTGCATGGCAACAACTCGAACGCGCGGAAAAGTATGATCCCGGCAGTCTCCGTCTGATACAGGCGCGGGCCGTGCTCTCCATGTCGCGTCACCATTTCGGGCAAGCTCAAACAATCGCCGAACAGGGCTTGAGCGTGCAGCCGACAAACGCAGACCTGTTGGGGCTGGCGGGCGACGGCGCTTTGGAATCGGGTAATCTAGATGCGGCTGACAAGTATTACAGCAAGCTCGTCGAAGTCGCGTCGCGGACGCCTTCGTCGTGGGCGCGGCTCGCGCATCTGGCCGAAGTGCGCGGCGACTTGGAAGAGGCCGTCAAGCTGATGGAGAAGTCCATTGACGCCAGCTATCCGAAGCCTCTGTCGTCGAGCGGCTTTGCTTGGTCGCGGGCCATCGTCGGCGAGATTGAGGCCAAGCGCGGCAGGCTCGACGAAGCGCGACGGCAATACAGGTGGGCGCTGGTCAAGTACGCCAATCACCCGCTCGCGGTTGAGTTTCTTGCCGATCTGGATCAATGGCAGGGCAAACTCGACGAAGCGGAGGCGGGCTATCGCAAGTTGCTCGCGCTCAAGCCCGATCCGAAATATAAGGCGAGCCTCGCCGACCTGCTTGAGCGGCGCGGGCAGAAGGAAGAGGCCGCGCGTTTGCGCGATGAAGCCTTCCGCTTTTATCAATGGTCGGTAGGGACGGGCAATGAGGGTTACTTGCGCCCGCTCGCGACGATGGAGCTTAAGGCGGGACGCTATCAGTCTGCCGCGGAACTCGCGATGCGTGATCTGGCTTTACGCCCGACGCCTGAGAGCCGCGCGCTCTACGCGGGGATTTTGCAGACGGCGAGAGAGGCCGGACAGCCCCTCGCAGGTTTCGCCGCGCTCGCGCCCCGCGACGTTCCCGCCGCGTCGCCGGTCGCCATATCGAGCCGTTAAAAACAAGGCATCGCTCCCGCTTGTTTCAGTCAAACCGGCGGCGAAGCATAGTCGCGATAGCTGCCCGCGCGGGAATAAATAGTTCCTCTAGGGGATTATAAACGTGTGCTTCCAAAGTCATCTCCTTGTCCGCCCCTTCGTTAAGCGATCTCCCAACAAGAGGAGTCTTATGTTTCGCTCTCGCACGGCTTCAAAGCCTCGCCGCCGGATGACGACGCTGCTCATGACGGCGCTCTTTGTCGTCGTTACGGGCGGTTCGGCGCTCGCACATCCGCTCGGCAATTTCACCATCAATCATTTCTCATGGATTGAGCTTGACGAAGATAGTATCCGCGTCAGATTCGTCGTTGACATGGCGGAGATTTCCACGCTTCAGGAATTGCAGGAGGCGGACACGGACGGCGACGGCTCTCCATCAAGCGCGGAACTGAACGCGTACCTTGAACGAGTCGCCCCGAAGTACGCCGACAGGCTTCATCTCACAGTTAATGGAACGCGAGTCCCGCTACACACAGTCGGACAGAGAATCGCCGTAGCTCCCAGAGACGGCGGGCTGCTGACGTTGCGCATCGAGTGTGATTTCGCCGGAGCGGTCGCCGGGGGCGCGAGCGGCGTCGCGCGGCGTCTCCTGTTCGAGGATACCAATCATCCTAACCGGATCGGATGGCATGAGATTGTCGTCGTCCCGGCTGCCGGAACATCCGTCTATAACTCGTCCGCGTATTCCGATTCATTTACGAATGAACTCAAGGCCTATCCCGAAGATTTGCTGATCGCGCCGCTCGACGAGCGCAGCGCGGAACTCTCCTTCATCGCGGGCGACGCTCCCGCCGGGGCAACCGCCCCGCCCGCCCGCCACATCGCTTCATCCGTAAAGATGAGCCAGTGGAGCGGCGGCGTAACCGAGAGCAACACGGCGACCGGCTCCGCTTCGCAAGGGCGAGACGGCGCGGGCCGTCCTGTCGTCAAGCAATCGCCCGACCGACTCACTGCATTAATTGCCGTGCCTGAGTTGACGCCGTTGGTCGCGCTCTTCGGTTTGCTGATTGCAGCGGGACTCGGCGCGCTGCACGCTTTTTCGCCCGGCCACGGCAAGACGGTCGTGGGCGCATACCTTGTCGGCTCGCGCGGCACGGCGAAGCACGCGGCCTTCCTCGGCTTGACCGTGACGATCACGCATACGCTCGGCGTCTTCGCGCTCGGCATCATCACGATCTTTGCCTCGCAGTACATCGTGCCCGAACGTCTCTTTCCGGTTCTCAGTTTCGTCTCCGGCGCAATCGTCTTAGGCATCGGCCTGTCGCTCTTCGTTCATCGTCTCCGCGCCGCGTTCGGACATGCGGCGTCACACAGTCATCACAGCCACGGGCACGAAGGGCACACGCACGACGATCAAGATCATGTCCTCAACCACGCGCACGAACATGACCACGGACACTCTCACACGCACGGTGACGGGTCGCTCGTCCACTCGCACGACGGCGGGAGCGAGCACTCGCATTTACCGCCGGGCGCGGACGGCAGCCGTGTGACGTGGCGTAGTCTTCTGGCGCTCGGCATCTCCGGCGGGCTACTGCCGTGCCCGTCTGCGCTGGTCGTACTGCTGGCGGCCATCGCTGCCGGTAAAGTCGCTTACGGGTTGTTGCTCGTCGTCGCATTCAGTGTCGGGCTGGCGGCAACCCTGACGGGCATCGGCCTCGCGTTCGTCTATGCGGGACGCTGGATGAAACGTCCGGCGGGCACGCTCGGAGATCGTCTGGTGCGCGTGCTGCCGGTCTTGAGCGCGTTTGTGATCGCGTGCGTCGGGGCGGCCATCTGTTATGAAGCTCTCGGCCAGAGTGGATTTCATCTCTCAGCGTTAATCGGCAGGATCATCGCCAACACCAGCGCGAGTTTCGCGGGCGGCTCGCCGTCTTTCGTCTCCACGAGCGCGCTGGCGGTGCTCGGCCTCGGACTCGTGTTCGGTCTCAAACATGCTACGGAAGTTGACCACGTCATCGCCGTCTCAACCATCGTGAGCGAGCACCGCAAGCTGTCGCGCGCCGCGCTGGTCGGGGGCTTGTGGGGCGTCGGCCACACGGCGTCGCTGATGATCGTCGGCGCGGTGGTACTGCTGTTGCGCGTGGCGATACCGGAGCGTGTGGCGAACTGGCTGGAGTTCGGCGTCGCGCTGATGATTATCGGGCTTGGGATTAACGCCTGCCTGCGCGCTCTGCGCAGACGCTCCGACATACACCTGCACAAGCACCGTCACGAGGGTGACGAAGCGGCGCACGCCCACATTCATTTTCACGAGCGGGGCATTGAGCCACACGACGAGCCGCACGGTGAACACTCGCATGCGGTGATGCATTCGCACGCCGTCACGCGCATCGGCCTGAAGCCCATTCTCGTCGGCGCGATGCACGGTCTGGCAGGCTCGGCGGCGCTCACACTGCTCGTGCTCACGCAAATCAACTCGGCGGCCATCGGCCTGCTGTACCTGACGGTTTTCGGCGTCGGCTCGATCTTCGGAATGTTGCTGATGTCGGGACTCGTCGGGCTGCCGTTCGCCCTGAGCGCACGCAGGTTCAACGGCATTCATTACGGGTTGCAGGCGCTGGCCGGAGTCGTCAGCATCGCCTTCGGTTTCTGGTACGCATACGAGACAAGCGTTGCGACAGGAATTCTGGCGACAATATTGTAGGCGGTGTGTGCAGCGGCAGAGAGGTGAATGATGAAAAGGTGAGCGGGACTGATTGGCAAGACAAACTTGCCATCATCTTCTTTTTGAAATCCGGTAACACTCACAACTGGCCGCTTTCAACCCTGCCCGATTCAGAATCCTGACATGGCCTCGACTATAGCTGATTAGTTTATCCTGCTGGAGAGCGTGGGCGGCTTTACTGACTTCTTCTCGTCGCACGCCCATCATGTTGGACAGGAACTTATGCGTCATCGGAAATTCGCTCGCCTCCGCCGCGTCTTGGATATACAGCAGCCAGCAACTGAGCCGTTCATAAATCTTGTGAAAGTGATTGCAGATAATCCCTTGTTGAGACTGCATCAAGAGCGATTGCGTATAGCCGAGCAGCAAGCGTTCGAGCGACGCGTGACGAGATTCTTTGCGCAGTAAACTTGCCTTCATTTTCAAGGCCTTGCCCGCCACCAACACAATCGCCGGAGTGGGCGAGATGGCTTCTCCCAGAAACACGCAGATGCCCGTCATGCCATCGTTACCCACCAGATTCACCGCGGTCGTAGAGCGCTCGTTGACGGGTGAAGTCAGAGCAATCAGGCCATTGTTCGGGAAGTAGACATGCTCGATACGCTCGCCGGGTTGATAAAGCACTTCGCTGAAAGCCAGTGTGACGAGTTCCAGTCCGGGAAGCAGACGTTGATATTCTTTTTTAGGTAAGGCGGCCAACAGCCGGTTCTCAACCGTCACGCACAGCTTCGTAGAGTTGCCCATCAAAACCCTCTTTATCCCGGTTAATTTATGACAGACAGCACCTGACTGAGGAAGTAATAATTAACCCGCACGCTTTGCCGGTCAACCATTTCGACGCTGAATGAAAGTCGGGGAGGAGCGGTGATCAATCACATAACGATACTTTATTGCAATGTTGATGATTTGCTCAAGGTCACAACGACACACCAACGACCTGCGCTGCCGTTTGACTGATGTCGAACTCATCAAGACCGCTCTCATTGCGGCACTCCAGCAAAGTGAAAATTACTTAATCAATAGTCGTCAAGACGCGCATCACTTGTGTGAAAACTTCTAAATCAGGCGGCGACAAGTGTTCGCGAAACAACTTTACGCGCTCTGCCGTTGAGCTACGGCCCTCATCAAATTAGAGGGCCGCCGGGAATCGAACCCGGAACCTCGTCCGTGGCAAGGATGTAGTTCCGCAGGCATTCGCCGCCCGATTTGGAAGTCAAGGAGTGACAAGATTGGAAAGACCGTCGAGCACGTTCTCTCTAGAGACCGCCGGGGCCATCACGCCCCGCGAGGCTCAAACGCCATTTCCTGTGGCATTGTGAGATGTAGTCCTTCC
>JBAVPI010000884.1:0-2955 GCA_049692915.1 Pyrinomonadaceae bacterium | reverse complement strand
GTGCCGAGGTCGTTCTCCTTAATCGCCGCCGCGACTTTCGCCGTCGTCAGGCAAGCGCCGACGGGCACGCCGCTTCCCAACGCCTTCGCCAGCGTGATGATGTCCGGCACGACGCCCGCGCACGCCTCGCTCCCTGAGAAGAACCACTCGCCGGTACGCCCCACGCCCGTCTGCACCTCGTCGTAAATCAGGAGCATGCCGCGCTCGTCGCACAATTGGCGCAGCGATGCGTAGAAATCCGGCGACGCCTCGCGCACCCCGGCCATTGACTGAATCGGCTCCAACATCACGGCGGCGATTGAGTCGTCTGCGAGCGCGGCGACCGACTCAACCGAGCCGAACTCGGCGCAGACGTGACCCGGCACGTTCGGTCGCCCAAGTTCCCTGTACTTCCCCAACCACGTCGCGCTGATCGCGTCCGCCGTCCGCCCGTGAAAGCTTCCTGCGAACGTGATGATGCCTTCGCTTCCCGTACGGATGCGCGCCATACGCATCGCGTTCTCGTTTGCCTCCGTCCCTGAATTGCAGAAGAACGCCTTCGCGATTTCCGCGTGCGCGCAACCGACCAACTTCTCTGCGGCGCGCGAACGCACGTCCGAATAGACGAGGTTCGAGTAGAACATCATCCGCTCCGACTGTTCTCTGATTGCCGCCACGACGCGCGGGTGGCAATGCCCCGTCGCCGCCACGGCATGACCGCCGTACAGGTCTAGGTAGCGCACGCCCTCGCTCGTCTCCACCCACACGCCGCGCCCGCGCTCCAGCGAGAACGGAAACTTTTTATACGTCGCGAGTTGAAACTCGTCCTCGCGCGCGGCGATCTCTTCAAAAGTAGTGCTTGCGTTTGTCGTCATCGCTTCTCAATTTCTAAACGTCTGGTTCTACTTCTAAACGTCAGGTTCTAACGCGTCAGGGATTTCCGCCGACGAGCATCAGCCCCGCCTTTTCGTCGAGGCCGAACATCAGGTTCATGTTCTGCACGGCCTGCCCCGCCGCGCCTTTGACGAGATTATCGAGCGCCGAAAAGACTACGAGTTGCCGCCCGCGCGCGGCGAGGCCGATGTCGCAGAAGTTCGTCGTCTTGACCCAGTTGATGTCGGGCGAGCCTTTCACGAGTCGCACAAAAAATGCCGCCTCGTAAAAGTCCGAGAACAATTTGTAAGCGTCGTCGGTCGTCAACTCGTCCTTCGTCTCGACGTAAGCGGACGCGAAAATGCCGCGCGAGACGGGCAGCGAGTGCGTCATAAAAACGAGTTCGCCCGTCCAGTCGCCGACCGAGCGCAACTCCTGCTCGATCTCCGGCACGTGCTGGTGCGTGAAGGGTTTGTAGGCGTAGAAGGAGTTCATGCGTTGCGGGTGATGCGTGTTCGCGGCGGGCTTCGCGCCCGACCCCGAAGAGCCGGTTTTCGCATCCACGATGACGCGCCCGCTCAACAGATTGTGCGCCACGAGCGGCGCGAGCGCGAGCAGCGTGGCCGTCGCGAAGCAGCCGGGATTGCTGATGAGACGCGCGCTCCTGATCGAGTCGCGGTTCGTCTCCGTCAGACCATAGACGAACTCTTTTTGAAAATCGAAAGCCGTGTGCTCGCGCCCGTAAGCTTCGGCGAAGATGCTTGCATCGCTCAAGCGAAAGTCGCCGGAAAGGTCAATCGCTTTCACGTTCGACGGCAGGCGCGGCGCGATCTCCATCGCCTGCCCGTGCGGCAGCGCGAGAAAGACGCAGTCCAAATCGCCGAGACTCTCGACCTCTTCCGGCGCAAGGGTAAAACTCAAATCCGTCAGGCCGTAAAGGTTTCTGTGCACCTCTCCGACAGCTTTGCCCGCATGCTCGTGCGCCGTCACCAGCACGACCTCGGCGCGCGGGTGAAATAACAGGATGCGCAGCAACTCTGCGCCGCCGTATCCTGAGCCGCCGAAGATGCCGACGCGAATCTTTGAGCCTTGAACTTCCCCGTGCGTGCTCATTGTCCTTTACCTCAGACAGCTTGCAACGCGGCTTCCGTGCGCGGCGTCGCGTCGTGAGTTTTGAAGCCCGCCACGCGGTCTTTGACGAGGCCGAACAGACGCGCGCCGTCTCTTTTTGCGTTTCCCGCGGGCACGCCGAATTCCCCCTCGATGTAGTCTTCGCCCATCTGCGAATCCGTCACCGAACCGGCCACCACGTCCACCTTCAAGCCGCGCCGCGCGAACAACTCGATGCCGCCCCACGTGCCCACGTAATCCGACGCACAGAAGACAATCGCCGCCATGCCCGCACGCAACTCCGCGTCATCGAACACCGAATCCACGGAGTAGCCGCCGAGAATGCCGTCGCCGAGTTCGATGACGATCAGATCAGGAGCGCACTCGTTAAGCCGCCCGATGATGGTCTTTGCCACGGGCGCTAAATCTCCCACGCCGACCGTCGAAGGCAGGCCGCAATCAAGAAAACTCGCCGTCGTCACCGCACCGTGATCCGCCATGTTGAGCGTGTCGCGCAGGGCGGCGACGCCCGACAGTTTTCCCGCCGCGACACGCAATCCCTCGCGCGTCGCCTGCCGCACAATCTCCGTCGCCGCGAAAGTCTTCCCGCTGTTCATGCACGCGCCCGCCACGATGACGAGCGGCGCGCACACGGCGGGCAGCGTTTCGCGCAGAGGCAGCGCCGCGTCGGCGATGTTGCGCGCCCGCTCGTCCTCGTCATAGACGCAGCCGATGACCTCCAGACGAATCGCATCGCTCAGCGATGAGTGATGACCCGTGCAGCGCCCGATGACGCCGCCCATGTTCAGCAAATGCAGTTCGTCGCCCGCGCCGATGGTTTCCGGCACGTCGCCGACGAACCCTTTCAGCGCCCGACGACGACCCAGCGCGCCGACGATGATGTCGCCCGGATTGATCTTGGCGAGACGACCCGAAGGCAACTCCAACTGGTTGTAAGTCGCGCTGTCGCTGAGCGCGCGCGCCACCACCACG
>JBAVPI010000883.1:0-3253 GCA_049692915.1 Pyrinomonadaceae bacterium | reverse complement strand
GCCCGAAGATGCACACGCACGCTGTATCACGTCGCGCGCCAGCTTCGGACTTATCACCCTCATAAACATTTTGCCCCGCAGGCGCGTACTACAAGCGACTCCCAAGTCGAACTTTAATGAAACACGGTTGATGTCTCGAAGCAGTAAATCATTATGGCAATGTCACGTACAGGTAAAGTTGTTTTAATCATCGTCGGCCTGCTGCTGGCGCTCGTCGTGGTCGCCGTGATCGGCATCGCGCTTGTGCTGATGTCGCTTAAGGCGGAGCCGAGCATCGAGAATAACAGCGTGCTCGTCCTCAAAGTCGAAGGCTCTCTGCCCGATTACTCGAACGACGACCCGTTCGCGAGCCGCTTCTTCGGCGGTAACCCGAACTCGCTGACGAGCCTGCTCTCGCAGCTTAAAAAAGCGAAGGCCGACAAGCGCGTGACCGCCGTCATGCTCGACATCGGATTCACGAACGCGGGCTGGGCGAAGGCCGACGAGATACGCGATGCGGTCGCCGATTTCCGCGCGTCGGGCAAACCCATCTACGCTTATATGGAAGTCGGCTCGGACAAAGAGTATTACATCGCGACGGCGGCGGAGCGCGTTTATGTCGCGCCCATCGGCGACCTCTTCATCAACGGCCTCGCGGCTGAGGCGATGTTCTTCAAAGGCTCTTTCGATAAGCTCGGCATCGAATGGGACGCGTATCAAATCGGCAAGTATAAGAACGCGCCCGAACGCTTCACGCGTAAGGACATGTCTGAGGGCGAGCGCGAGACGATCAACACACTGCTCGACGACATCTACAAACGCTATACGGAAGTGGTCGCCGAAGCGCGGCACCGTTCGCCCGAAGAGGTGCGCGCGTGGATTGATAACGCGCCGCACAACGCGCGCGACGCGCAGGCGAATGGCCTGATTGACGGCGCGCTCTATCGCGAAGAGGTCGAAGGCGAGTTGAAGAAGCGGCTCGGCTACAAGGACGACGAGCGCCTGCACAAAATTTCGACGGGCGAGTACCGGCAGGTGTCGCCCGAATCTCTCGGACTCAACGAAGGCGAACGCATCGCCGTCGTCTATGCCGCCGGGCCGATTGAGTCGGGCCGCTCCAACGACGGCTCGTTCGGCGGCAGCGAAACCATCGGCTCCGACACGGTCGTCAAAGCCATCAACGACGCGCGCGACGACAAGACCATCAAGGCCATCGTCCTGCGGGTGGACAGTCCCGGCGGCTCGATCTATCCGTCGGACTTTATCTGGAAGGCCGTCGAGGATGCGAAAAAGAAGAAGCCCGTCGTCGTCTCGATGACGGACGTGGCGGCATCGGGCGGCTACTACATCGCGATGGGCGCGAACCGCATCATCGCAGAGCCGACGACCATCACCGGCTCAATCGGCGTCTTCGCCTACAAGCCCGTCATGAAGGGGCTATATGATTGGCTCGGCGTGACGAGCGAATACACCCTGCGCGGCCAGAACGCGGGGATGTTCCGCGAGACCGAGAAGTTTTCACCGACCGAGCGCGCCAAGTTCCAAGGCATGCTCGACCATTTCTATCACGACCAGTTCGTACCCAAAGTTGCGGAGGGGCGCAAGCGCGACGCCGAGTACATCAACTCCATCGCGCAGGGCCGCGTCTGGACGGGCGTGCGCGCCAAAGAGAACGGACTCGTGGATGAGTTCGGCGGACTCGACCGCGCCGTCGCGGTCGCCAAGGGGCTGGCTAACATCCCCGAAGACAAGGGCGTCCGCCGCGTCGTCTTCCCCGCGCCGCGCAACTTCTTCCAGCAAATTTTCGGCTCGGATGACGGCGACAAATCGGACGCCAGAGCACGCGCGCAACAGGACGCGATTCTCAACTCGCTCCCCGAAGACATGCGGCGCACCTTTCGCATCGCCGCGATGTTCGACCGTTACAAGCAGGGCGAGCAACTGGCGATTCTGCCGTTTGATTTGCAGATTAAGTAGAAGAGAAGGCGGTGGACGAAAAGCGTAAGGGCAGTCGGGATGCAGAAGTCTGGACTGCCCATTTTGTTCGCGTAGGAGTAGGGCTTTTGTCCCTGCCCGCATCGCGTTACCACAAAGGCGGGCAGGGACGAGCATTGCCCCTACGATTTTGTCGGACGTGCTTCATCACCCTTCAACTTTTTGCTTCGATTCTCTCCATCCCGCCCATGTACGGGCGCAGAGCTTCGGGGATTATCACCGTGCCGTCCGGCTGCTGGTAGTTCTCAAGAATCGCGAGCCAAGTGCGCCCGACGGCGAGGCCGGAGCCGTTGATGGTGTGAACGAACTCTGGTTTTGCGCCGCCCGCGCGACGGAAGCGAATTTGCGCGCGGCGTGCCTGAAACGCCTCGAAGTTCGTGCACGAAGAGATTTCGCGAAACGTGTTTTGCGAGGGCAGCCAGACCTCTATGTCGTAAGTCTTCGCGGAGCCGAAGCCCATGTCGCCGGTCGAGAGCGTGACGACGCGGTAGTGGAGTCCGAGCCGCTGCAAAATCGCTTCGGCGTCGCGCGTCAGTGCGTCGAGTTCGTCGTAAGAGTTTTCGGGAAACGCGAGCTTGACGAGTTCCACCTTGTCGAACTGGTGCTGGCGAATCACGCCGCGCGTGTCGCGCCCGTAAGAGCCGGCCTCGGAGCGGAAGCAGGGCGTGTAGGCGACGAACTTTTTCGGGAGTTCCGCGGCGTCGAGAATTTCTTCGCGGTGCATGTTCGTGAGCGGCACTTCGGCGGTCGGTATCAGGTAGAGGCCGCGCTCGTCCGTCAGCTTGAATAAGTCGTCCTCGAACTTCGGCAGCTGCGTCGTGCCGAACAGGGCGTCGCGGTTGGCGATGAATGGCGGCAAAGTCTCTTCGTAGCCGTGCTCGTTCGTATGGATGTCGAGCATGAAATTGATGAGCGCGCGTTCCAACTTCGCGCCCGCGCCTTTGAGGATGGCGAAGCGCGCCGCCGCGATCTTCGCCGCGCGTTCGAGGTCAAGGATGCCGAGCGACGTACCGAGGTCAACGTGATCCTGCGGCTCAAAGTCGAACGCGGGCGCGCTGCCCCACCGTCGCATCTCCACGTTCGCGTGCTCGTCCGCGCCGACGGGGACGCTCACGTCTGGGACGTTCGGAATCGTGGAGAGCAATCCGCGCATTCGCGCTTCCGCATCATCGCGTTCGCGTTCGAGCGCGGCGATGCGTTCCTTCAATTCGCCGACTTCACGGCGGCTCGCCTCCGCCTCGTCCTTCTTTCCCTCTTTCATCAACGCGCCGATGACACG
>JBAVPI010000882.1:0-5951 GCA_049692915.1 Pyrinomonadaceae bacterium | reverse complement strand
GTCGCGAGGGGCGCAGAGGCGAACGCGCGCCTCGACGGAGTTATCAAGTCAGGGGTTTAGGACAGAGCAATTATGAGCACAGCAGCAGAAGTGACACCCGTAACGACGACCGAAGAGTGGCGGACGCGTCACCCGCACACGAACTATCTCAACGCCGACTACGGCATCAAGTCGTGGCTGTTGACGAAAGACCACAAGCGCATCGCGCTGCTTTATCTCTTCAGCGTCACCTTCTTCTTCTTCCTCGGCGGCCTCTACGCGGCGGCCATCCGTCTGGAGTTGATGACTCCGGCGGGCGACCTCGTGCAGTCACAGACCTACAACAAGATGTTCACGCACCACGGCATCTTGATGGTCTTCTTCTTTCTCATTCCGTCCATCCCCGCCGTCTTCGGAAATTTCCTCGTGCCGCTCATGATCGGCGCGAAAGACCTCGCCTTCCCGAAGATCAATTTGCTTAGCTGGTACATCTACATGGCGGGCGCGACCATCACTTTCTGGGCGCTCCTGAACGGCGGCGTGGACACGGGCTGGACGTTCTACGTGCCCTACTCGACGAACTTCTCGAACACCTACGTCGTCGCGGCGGGCCTCGGCATCTTTATCAACGGCTTCTCGTCCATCCTGACGGGCCTGAATTTCATCGTGACGATTCACACGATGCGCGCGCCCGGTATGACGTGGTTCCGCCTACCGCTCTTCATCTGGGCGCACTACGCGACGAGCCTCATCATGATTCTCGGCACGCCCGTCATCGCCATCACGATTCTGCTCGTGGCGCTTGAGAGAATCGCGCACGTCGGTCTCTTCGACCCGAAGCTCGGCGGCGACCCCGTCCTGTTCCAGCATCTCTTCTGGTTCTATTCGCACCCTGCGGTTTACATCATGATTCTGCCCGCGATGGGCGTCATCAGCGAGATCATCTCGACGTTTTCGCGCAAGAACATTTTCGGCTACACGTTCGTCGCGTTCTCTTCCATCGCCATCGCGGTCTTCGGCTTCCTCGTCTGGGGTCATCACCTCTTCACGTCGAGCCAGTCGGTTTACGCCGGGATGATCTTCTCGATCATCTCCTACGCCGTCGCGATTCCCTCGGCGGTCAAGGTCTTCAACTGGACGGCGACGATGTATAAGGGTTCGATCTCTTACGACACGCCGATGCTCTATGCGCTGGCCTTCATCGGACTGTTTCTCATCGGCGGCATGACTGGACTCTTCCTCGCCGCGCTTGGCTTGGACGTTCACGTCCACGACACTTACTTCGTCGTCGCACACTTCCACTACATCATGGTGGGCGGAGCTTTGATGGGCTTCCTCGGCGCGATGCATTACTGGTGGCCGAAAATATCCGGTCGCATGTACCCCGAAGGCTGGGCGCGATTCGCCGCGCTCATCGTCTTCGCCGGGTTCAACCTGACGTTCTTCCCGCAGTTCCTGCTCGGCTACATGGGCATGCCGCGACGCTACCACGCCTATCCGCTCGACGCGCCGGTCTGGCAAGTCCTGCACGTGATGAGCACGGCGGGGGCCAGCGTGCTCGGCTTCGGGCTGCTCATCCCGGCGGTTTACTTCGTCTGGTCTATGCGCTACGGGCGCTTCGCCCCGGCCAACCCGTGGCCTGCGACGGGCCTCGAATGGCGCACGGCCAGCCCGCCCCCGACCGAGAACTTCGTCGTCACGCCCGTCGTGACGTGGGAAGCTTACGAGTTCCGGCCCATCGAGGAGATGAGAGTCGTCGGCCCCGGCGAAACACCGGCGCAGCCCATCAACGGCGTCCAGCCCGGAGTGAACGCAGAGAGCTAAAGGGCGGCGGCGAGTGACCGTGGGACGATAAAAAACGACGTCTCGTCCGTCACTCGTCACCCGTCAGTGCTTTTGAGGAGGTTCAGCTTGGCAAGTCATACGATCACGGCGGAGCAGGCGGAGCACGCCAGCGAGCATACGTCTGCGCACAGGGCGCTCCAGCACCACTTCGACAACCTCGAACAGCAGCGCGAGGCGACGACGCTCGGCATGTGGGTCTTCATCGCGCAGGAGGTGATGTTCTTCGGCGGGCTGTTCCTCGTCTATCTCATCTACCGCACGCGCGAGCCGGCGGCGTTCATGGCCGCGAGCAACCACCTCAACTGGAAGATCGGCAGCTTCAACACCGTCGTCCTCATCACGAGCAGCCTGACGATGGCGCTCGCCGTCTGGGCGACGCAGGTGGGGCGCGCGGCCAAAACGCAGGTCATGTTTCTTGTCCTGACCGTCGTGCTCGGCACGGTGTTCCTCGGCGTCAAGGCTTACGAGTATCACGAGAAGTATGTTGACGGCCTGATTCCCGCCGCCGTCTTTTATCACCCGTCCGCCGAACTCGTCGAAGGGTGGGCGCACGTGGGCGTGACGCCCGAAAAAGCGCAGATGTTCTTCTGGCTCTACTTCGCGATGACGGGCCTGCACGCGCTCCACATGATTATCGGCATCGGCATCATCATCCCCATCATCTACGCGGCGTGGCGCGGGCGCTACGGCCCTGAGTATCACTCGCCGGTCGAGTTGTTCGGCCTCTACTGGCACTTCGTTGACATCATCTGGATTTTCCTGTTCCCGCTGCTCTATCTGCTCGGCGCGCACTTCGCAGTCGGACACTAGACGAGGGGGAAGGGGCGGAAGAATTTATGTCTGAGCATATCGTACAGAGACAAACATACTTCGCGGTCTTCGGCGCGCTGATGGTCTTTACGTTCCTCACCGTCGCCGCCGCCACCATCAACTTCGGCGCGTGGAACGATGTCATCGCGATGACCATCGCCGTCACCAAGATGATGCTCGTGCTCCTGTTCTTCATGCACGTCAAGTACAGTTCGCGCCTCATCTGGGTCGTCGTGGCGAGCATGTTCTTCTGGCTCATCATCATGCTCTCGTTAACCCTGAGCGACTATCTCAGCCGCCCTTGGATTCAAATCCCGAACGTCACGCAGTAAGCGACCGGAGGGCGGACGCGGAGCAGGAGATTGATGCGGCCATGAGACGCGTTTGAGTTTGAGGGAAATCGAAACGGGGCGGGGCGGGTTCGAGTGCATCCGTCCCGCCTTTTAAATTATTGACAATTTCGGCCCGTCGTTCATAATCCCACCGGCGCAGACCCTGTAAGTTTTTCCGCCGGCGAACGCCTTGCATTCGTTTGCTTCACGCAACATGTCGGGAAAGTCCTTCCGAATAATTCGGAGCAGACATCTCTTCGCCGCATCCTGTAGTCGCTGTCTCATGCGGGGGATGCAGGCGAAGACGGACGCCTCCTCATCAACCCGGAACGCGAGTCAACAAAGTCGCCGCTGCCGCTCCTTCGTGCGCCGCGAGTGAGCCGCGACGGGCGCAATTCCGCACGGGCGGGGAGCCAAAAGACTCATGGCTACGACTGAAAGTGCCGAGGTCGCAAGGGCCAAAGACATTCTAAGGGGTCGGGTCGCCCCCCCCGAAGAGATGTACCATCTCGCCGAATCGCTCCGCCGGTATGACCAGTTCGGCTACGCGCGACAACTCTACGGCAAACTGCGCAAGTCGCCCGTGGTGGAGACGGAACTGCGCACGCTGCTGGGTGAGCGGAGCGTCCGCATCCGTCTCGCGCAGCAGCATGCGCTCTGCACTTACAAAGATTCAGACCTCCCTGCGGACGTGCGCCTGACGCGCGCCATCGGAATCCTTGAGGAAGCCGAAGACCTCAAACACACGACGAATCAGGAGACGCTAGGGCTGGCCGGGGCGATCTTCAAGCGCCGCTGGCAACTCGGCGGGCAGAAGCAGCACCTCGAACGCTCGCTCGCTTACTACCGGCGCGGCCACCTCGAAGGCCCTGCCAAAGACTACGGCTACACCGGCATCAACGCCGCTTACGTCCTCGACCTGCTGGCGCACGTCGAGTCGTCCGAGGCCAAGACCGCCGGGGCCGAGTCGGGCGTGGCGCGCGCGCGTCTGGAAGAAGCGGGAAAGATTCGCAGGGAACTCATCGCCGTCTTGCCCGCGCTGACCGACGGGCAGTCGTGGCTCGAAGGGCAGTGGTGGTTTCTCGTCACCATCGCCGAAGCTTACTTCGGGACGCTCGATTACGAGGGAGCGCGCGAGTGGCTCGCGAAGGCGAAGGGGTTGGCGGAGAGCGGTCAGGTGACGGACTGGGAGTACGAATCAACGGCGCGTCAATTGGCCGATCTGGCGCGACTGCAAGCCGACGAGGCGATTGCCGGGGCCGACCCCGAAGGCTCGCTCGCATGGGGCGTGCTCGAAGATTTTCTGACGGTGAAGGGAAAAGCTTACGCCGCGGGCGTGCGCTCGTCCTTCGTCGGGAAGGTGGGACTGGCGCTCTCCGGCGGCGGCTTTCGCGCGTCGCTGTTCCACGTCGGGGTGCTCGCCAAACTCGCCGAACTCGACGTGCTCCGCAGCGTCGAAGTGTTGTCGTGCGTCTCCGGCGGCTCGATCATCGGCGCGCATTACTACCTCGAAGTGCGACATCTCTTGCGGACGAAGCGGGACGAAGAGATCACGCGCGAAGACTACATACGCATCGTACAGAACATCGAGCGCGACTTTCTGGCGGGCGTGCAGAGCAACATTCGGACGCGCGTCGCCGCCGAGATTACGACCAATCTCAAGACCGTCTTCAAGAAGAATTACTCGCGCACGGAGCGCATCGGCGAGTTGTTCGAAGAGATGATCTTCTCGCGCGTCAAAGACGAAGAGGGCGCTCGCCCGCGCTGGATGAGCGACCTCTTCATCACCCCCGCGGGCGAGGCCGAGACCTTCTATCCGAAGACGGACAACTGGCGACGCGCCGCGAAAGTTCCCATCCTGATTCTCAACGCGACGACGCTCAATACGGGTCACAACTGGCAGTTCACGGCCTCTTGGATGGGCGAACCGGCGGCGAGCATCAACTCTGAGATTGACGCCAACGCGCAACTCCGGCGCATGTCCTACGCGGAAGCGCCCGCAGGCTACAGGCGTTTCCGTCTGGGGCGGGCCGTTGCCGCCTCTGCCTGCGTCCCCGGCCTCTTCGACCCCATCGCTCTCGGCGAACTCTTCCCCGGCATGACCGTGCGCCTCGTGGACGGTGGCATCCATGACAATCAGGGCGTGGCCGGTCTTCGCGAGCAGGATTGCAGCGTCCTGCTCGTGAGCGATGCGAGCGGGCAGATGGAGACGGAGAAGAACCCGGATGCGGGAGTCCTCGCCGTCCCGCAGCGTTCGCTCGACATGCTGATGGCGCGCGTGCGTGGCTCGCAGTACGACGACCTCAAGGCGCGGCGCGACTCTTCGCTGCTGCGCGGGCTGATGTTTTTACACCTCAAGAAAGACCTCGACGTTGACCCGCTCGACTGGGTCGGGTGCAGTGACCCCTACGACGCTTCGGACGAATCGCGCCCCGCCGCACGACGCGGCCCTCTCACCTCCTACGGCGTCCGCAAGGACGTGCAGAAGCGTCTGGCCGCCATCCGCACAGACCTCGATGCCTTCTCCGACACCGAAGCCTACGCGCTTATGACGAGCGGCTACCTGATGACGGAGCACGAATTTTCGAGTTGCATTCAAGGCTTCGCGGAGCGGCGGGGCGAGCGCGAGCGCTGGCGTTTCCTCGCCCTCGAAGAGCCGATGAAGAAGACGGGCGGCGACGCGGCGATGATGAGGTTGCTGGAAGTGGCGCACAGCCGCGCCCTCAAGGTCTGGAAGTATTCGCGCCTGACCATGATCCCGTTCATCGTCGGCCCGGTCTTGGCGGTCGGGTTACTGGTCTATGCGCTGCTGTTGTGGGTAGGCGAAGGGAAGATCGTGAAGGAAGACCTCAAAGGTTGGCTCACGCTGTTCCTCATCGTCAGCCTCATCGTCGTGGTTGTGACGGTGGCGGCCACGCTCCTCGTCGGCGTTCCGCTCTTCTTCTGCCTGCTCGCGATTCTCAAAACGCGCGACCGTGGCAAGAC
>JBAVPI010000881.1:0-2215 GCA_049692915.1 Pyrinomonadaceae bacterium | reverse complement strand
GTAGAGACGAGCTGCCCGGTTTTCGGGTCAGGCCTGACCACGCCGGCCTGCTTGATCAGGACCCCACGCTCGGGGATCCTCGCGACCATGTAGAGGGCGAGCAGCGAGTTGAAGGGGTTGTCGTAGGGGCTTGCCACGTAGAGGGAGCCGCGGGCTTCCTCTTTGACCAGGGGCGTCGAGACCTGGATCTCGCCGATCTTCGAGGCTTCCGGGCAACCTTCGCCTGGAGCGGAGCCAGGGCTCTCGCGGGCGAGATCGGCCGGCGAGCAACCGACCAGGCCTTCACCCTGGGAGGGATTGATCGTCATCCCTTCGGGCAGGGTGACTTCGACCTTCTTGGCCTGCCCTTCGGCGGTCGCTTCGGTTTTGAGCAGCCCTTTGTTCGGCATGTCGAGGCGGAAGTCGAGTCCACTCGGGTTGCCTGCCAGCTTGCTGGTTGGCGAGGAGGAGATCGTCGGGTCTAAGGGGACCTGGTTGCAGCTGCCGAGGGGTGAACTCGTGGCGCTCGAGCGCTCGACTGCGCTCCCCAGCGGGGTGTTCCAGGGTTCGAGCTCGATCGCGAACAGGCGCGGAGTACTGCAGGTCACGGGTTCGCGCAGGAAAACCTCTTCACCCAGGTTCCCCGGTCGCTCACAGGGCCCGAGGTTTTCGAACTTGTAAGCACAGTTCCACCCTCTGGAGGGATCATGACGAGGATCGCCGGGGGAACCCCAGATCACGACCGAGGTAGAGAGGAAGGTGGCCACCTGACTGGCGTTCCTGACGATGGTGGTAATTCGGTAGGCGTCGTCGGGGTCGACGGTGGTGTCGACCAGGATCGGAACGCCCGGTGAAACCATGAAGCCGAAACGTGCCGGCTCCCCCCGTTCAGGGCGCAGGTTGAATACCGGTACGGCGATCCGGCGGAAGCCGACGAAGTTCGGTTCGACGATAGTCACCGAGGCGACGCCGATCGCGCTATCGGGGCCGCACTGATTCGGCGTTTTCCCGTTATAGAAGTCGGCGATCTCGCAAACCGGAACCTGGGTTGCGTTGCCGATCAAGCCTGCCGGGAGGGAGAGGCGGACGTTTCGCGGCAGGGCCGGCTGCTCGACGGTGGTCTCGTTCCGGGTCGCGCCAGGCGAGACCGGACCCGAGTTGAACTGGATCGTCGTCGTCAGCTGGAAAGGATGCCCTCCCGCTTTGGCGACCGGGCCGCCACCCTCTTCTTCGGTGGCCATTGAGAAGACCTCAAGCCCAAACGGGACTTTTTCCGGGCTGACTTTGATCGCCTGCGGCGAGGTGGCCGGCAGCGCATTACCACCCGAAACGGTGACTTCTCCCGGCACTCCTACCGCCGGCGGTTCACCCGTCAGGTTGGCGAGAACTTCGATTTCGATCGCTTCGTAGGGGGGAAGTTCCCCTTCGAAGCTGCACGCCAATTTGGTTTCGCCTTCCAGGGCACATTTGACCGGAATCGGGGCCACCGGGGTACCGGCAAAAGCTTCGAAGCCGGTGGCGATCGCCCCCTCAGGGAGCTCGTCGACGATCGTTACCGGCGTCGTGGTCGCGTCGACCGGGGCATCGCCGATATTGGTGATGGTCAGCGCCAGGCGACCGCTGCCGCCGGCGCTGAGGATCTTGGCCTGGCCCGAGCCGATGAATTTCGCTTCCACTTCCGGGTTTGCCGTGACGAGGGAGACCACCGGCATCGGACGGCCAGGCGTAGTCACTAGGAAGATGGCGGTGAGGCCGGCGCCTTTTTCAACTGGTCCACCACTGACCTGCACGGTCGGGGTTTCGAAGGCCGCTTCCAGGGCAGCTTCCAGCTGGACGGCGGTGGTGATCGCAACTTTTCCGGGGCACTGGTTGGCGGCGCTACCGGCCCCCAGACAGGCAACGGTAGAGCCCTTGACCTTCACCAGGACCGCCGAACCGAGGGTCCCATTGTTGATAGTCAGTTGCTGTTCGTTGTCGGTCGGTTCCCAGAGGTTGCTGGGCCGGCTGCCGGTGACGATTTGCCACCAGGGCGTGTTGGCGCTAGCCCCCGGGGCGCCCACCAGGGCGAAGGCGGAGACCAATGAGGCCGCGACGAGGGTGACTCGGATCGCGCGTTTCATCGCCGGCCCCCCTTGGTCTTGCTGGCTGCTCGCTTCTTCTTTTTTTGCTTGCCATGTTTCTTGTGCTTCTTGGCCACGCACTTGGCCTTGCCCTTGCTCACGACCCTTTGCTTGCC
>JBAVPI010000880.1:0-3487 GCA_049692915.1 Pyrinomonadaceae bacterium | reverse complement strand
AAAGCTTTTCACCCACTCTGTAGCTGCGTTATAACTGATGAGGGGTAGCGTTGCTGCCTTCGCTCTTAAACGGTAAAGACAACCGGACGAAGTACCTCGTCGGAAGCGTGCAAGCGCGGTCATAAGGGGTGACGATTGTGTCCGCTATCTAGGATATCCCGGCACGCGGGTGGGAGCGTGCAGCATCAAGGTGAAAGGGGAGGGATGGGTGTGACTTTATCGGAGGACGAGCCTTGGGAGCAGAGGAAACATGAGCGATATCGCATTGACCTGCCCGCCCGCTGGACGGGCGAGAGCGCCGTCGGCTTCGGCGTGGTCAAGGATATCGGGCCGGGCGGATGTTTCGTCCGCACGGAAGGGGCTGCCAGAACAGGCGAGGTCGTCACGCTTGAGGTGGCAAAGCGCGGCGGCGAGCGTCTATCCTTTCTGGGCCACGTACTGTATTTGATCGAGGGGGAAGGCTTCGGCGTGTGCTTCCTGCCCTACGGCGACGCGGGAAACAGCAAGAAAGTCGCTCTGCTGGTGAAGGACTCGACGGATAGTGGCGGTCGTTAAATGCTTTCCTCGCCGGGAAGCGCTTCAGTCGAACGAAAATCAACTCCGCCGGAGAACGACTTCAACAGCAGTGCAAGCGCATGTTCGTATTCGTCATGATTCCTCCAGCCGGAAAAATCAAGCACTGGAAATTGCTCGGCCAACTTGGGCAGCCCTTCGTGTTCCTGTGTCCAACTCCGGATGTCTTCAATCGGGCACAGGCGAACTGAAACTAATGATTCGCGCTTCTGATACCAAGCGAGTTCTATCTCGCGGATGACCCACTCGCTTTTCATGCTCACGTCCGAGAGAACGACCAAGAGGCGATCATGTTCTCTGATGGCCTCGGCAATTTGATCTTCAAGATACTCGCCGGGTATGACATCAAAGTGATCCCAGAAAACGCGCACTCCCGCCTGTTTCAGCGACTCGTAGAGCTGTGCCGCAAACTCTCGATCCTTTGAGCTGTAAGACAAAAAGCACGTCTGATAAGTTTTCGATAAACGCTTACCTCTTGCCAAATCTTCAATCAAGCCGCGGGACACACCTGCCTTGTGCAGGAACGTGGGTGTAATTTTAAACTGCGATGCGATCAACGTGCTGAATGAAATCTCGCTTCCGGTCATGTGATGAACCTCGTCCAAGCCCTTCACCTCGGAGAGATCAACATCCGTCAGTAGGGTGCGGGCAAGTTCAGCCCCCGCGAAATCAGCGCCCGACAATTGGGCGCGTGTAAAATTAACTCCATTCAAGAATGCGTCCCGGAAGGAAGCCCCGCGCAGGTCAGCGCCGGACAGATCGGCATCCACCAGCGACGAGCCATCGAAGGACGCTTCGCAAAGCGTGACCCCGCGCATGATTGCTCCGTCGAATCGTGACTGCGAGAGATTTGCGCCGGTCAAATCGTGGGACTGATGTGTCGCCAGATGGTCGCGATCAAACAGGATTTGTGCATGGAGGTCGTTCGCCCAAGGCTCCGCCGCTCCGCGCAAATCTGCTCCGGGAAGATGGAGGCGAATTTCGGGAAATCGCTTCCTCAGCATATTCAACAACACGATTCCCTGCTCTCCGAACAGAGCATCCGTCGCCGTCTGCTGGGCCTTGAGTTGAAGAAGTTCCGGCGCTTTGAGGTGCGTCAGTTTTCGGATGACGAAGAAAAAATCACTTTCATCGGTGCGCAAAAGGTGGATGCCAAGTCCGTCGAGATGTCTGCAAGCAATGGCGATGAGCGCCTGCGCTTCATCATCCGTCACAGGGAACGCGTCCTCGCTCAAGAACTCTTTTCTACCCGTCGTTGCGCCGAGTTCTTTCAGCGTGATTGCCTGTGCGCTCGATTCGGGCGGCCAAGACGGATTGGCCCAAGCCCACATCCAAGCCCCCCGCTGATGCCCGCGACTCCCGATGAAGACCACCTCGGCCTCAATAAATATTTCCTCGCCGTCCATGAAGCTGATTGTTCCCCGCGACAGGTCGGGTTGTGCCTCAAACAACGAGAGTTCGACAATCTTTTCCTGCTTGGCCTCAAGCTCCGCAAGACAGTCTTTCACAAATTCATCATACTTATCTGTGTCCATAACTCGACGCCTCCTCACAGGACAGTTCGTTTCTATCCAAAACGCTGACGGCCTAAACAGCACCGGAAATTCCGCCGGAAATTCATCACCTCTCAATCCTTATCAGACTCGCGCAGTCAGGCTGCCAGTGGCCTATGTACGACACTTTCCGTTGCCCTCTGATTAAACGTTTCGGTTCTGATTGAAACTACTTTCTGAGTCCTTAATGGAATGCTCCACTATGAGAATAGCTTTTTGATAATGGCTCGAACAGGCCCTTAATTGTGCCTCCCTCAAACATTTTTATTTTCGGAGTCCAATCAGATTCAAACCAGATAATGCCTGCCAGACTTCCCTCACTCATCTCTCCGCCGGAGAGCACCGGCAACTCTCTCTGCAAAATCTTACCGGCGATCTCTCTAAAAGTAGTAGGGCCGCCCGGTTCATCCGGTACGACCGCTTGTTCGTTCTCGATGCCGGATGGTAAAAGGATAAGCAACCTCTTCGGCTCCAAAAATTTTACAGCCATTCGCAGTTCGCGCAAAAAACCATCGGTAACTCCGGCACGCATCACCACTAAATCCGCTCGCTCGATGTACTCCCGAACACCTTCCTCCCAGTGCTCATTTTCAAAATACATGCGTGCCATCCCCAGCGGGGGCAACCTCTCGCCCGGAGAACCGACGGCGATGCATGGCCCGATCCTCTTTAATTCATTTGCCAGCATCTCTTCTTCCGTAGTCACTGATGAAAACGTCAGGTCGCCGGGTACGCCCGGCACATACATTGCAAGTTTGGTCTTACCGAACGAGCGCCGAAAGTCACTGTTTTTTTCAATTACTCTGGACGTTTTTTTATCGTCTCTGAACGACCGTAGAAAGAGAACCGGATTTCTCTCGTCTCGCCGCATTAATTCTTCAGCCCTTCGAGCGGTGATCTTCCTCCCGAAAAGAAATAGATGGGTGCCACAGAATATGGCGAATGATGCGCCGAGGAAACAAAGGAAGTTTCCCAACAGACCAAACATAAACAGACCCCTAGCCATTGTTGCTCCCAGTATCAAAACAACTAACGCACCCACGAGTTGTAACGCTCTCCCGGATAGTTGCACCGGGTAGCCAATTAAATATACCCATGCCATGCGCGAACTCTTCGAGTTGGTGATTTGCATATGAACTTTGAAAACCGGAGACCCTGTAATGATTGTTAACGTCTTTAGGGGACAGACGGGGAAAGCGGTGGAACGCCCGAATGATGACCCTTGAATCGGCGGGTTAGAGAAGATACCGGTGTACGCACTTGCGGTTCAAGAGGTCGCACAGTATCCGCAAGCCGCGCGCACATGAGCAGAGATTGTATAGACAAGTTTGACACGCGCCGCAAGAGATTATCTACGACGA
>JBAVPI010000879.1:0-3410 GCA_049692915.1 Pyrinomonadaceae bacterium | reverse complement strand
CGCGGTCGCCTTGTACCCGCCGCCCGGATAAAACCATTCGATGTTCATCGTGTTGCCGTCGTCGCTGAACGTACCCTTCATGTATCCGGTAGAACCCTTCTTGTCCATCCAGATCGTCAAGCCTTCTTCGTCCATTTCATAGACGTAATCGAGAGTCATCCCGTCCATAAAACTGTAAACGCGCGTCTTTATTTCCTCGCTCGACTATTCGCCGAATTTCTGTTCGTGCCCGATGATTTCAATGCCTTTAATCGGATGCCCGTCGCGCTCAAAATCGAAACGCTGGATGAGGAAAAAGCCGCCCTCCGCCCACTCGAAGATGTTTGTTCCCTGCAAGCCACCCGTTACTTTCCATGTTCCAATCAGTTTCTCGAAATTTTTAAGATCGGGATTCGGCATTTGTTTAGCAGCCTGCGTATTGACACTTTCCGGCATAATTTATTCCCCTTCCAAGTCATCTTCGTCTGAATCAAGCACAGCAAGATTCAATCACAAATAAAGTTTTGTTTCACAGGCTCGACGATGCAAAATGATAGCGCACAACGCGCTCCATCACCCACCCGCACATCCAACCTTCATGAGAGGCACGCTGAAGGGGCGTCGGGTGCAGGCCGTTGTTATGCCGCATGTAGCCTCTCACAGATATACCGATATCTGGCGTAATGATCCTCAAGCTCACCCTTGTGCATCTGTCGAAGGAAATCCAGAATAGCGTTGAGATCCCGGCACATCAATTTGGCTATTCTGGTCAGCTGGTTTTCGACCTCGCTATCGAGTGCGCCGCCTGCATCGCCAAGGCCTCTCCGAACTGCGCTCCATCGTTTGTAGTTCCGAACGAGTGAATCCTCAAGATCGGCGATGAACTCCCGGTCGGCCTCTGGCAAGCGACTGAGGTCAGCCACAGTAATAACTTCGCGGGCCCCCCTGAATGAGATTCGATCCTGCGCCGGATCATAAGCAGCTTGTACGCCGAACCGTCTGGCCGGTCGTTCGGGCCGCCCATCCAACGCTGCCTCCAAAGGCTCTGTAGTCTCATCTATGATTCGCAAGCCACCCGCCAATGTGCGAATCGTGGCCGCATCAGCGATACTCTTGGCGATTTCAACCATTGCTTTGTTGCGCTGATCGCGAGTAAGTGACTCAAGCGGGCGGCTCGGATCGTTAACAGCCTGAAAATTCCAAAGCGGTGTTGCCTCGACTCCAGAGTGACCGACGGCGACCCAGGCAATGCGGACTTGCATCCTTGCCGCTCGCTCAAGCATCTCTGGGAGCTCTTGTTCCCATATAAAACGTGACGCGAGGAAATCCTTTGACACGAGCAGTACTGCTACGGAGGCTTCCTCGATAGCGGACTGAATCTCAGCTCGCCAGTTCGCGCCCACGTGAATACGCGAGTCATCCCAAAGATCGACGCGCTTGTCGCGAATCCAAGGGGACAAAAACGTCAATAATTCGTTCGCCCATTTTCGATCCTTGTGGGCGTAACTCAGGAACACAGTCTTTCTCGCTTCAGCCATTTCTTACCTCTTGAGCGACACTGGTTGTTTCACCGCGAATTACCCACTCATCTAACTTTTAGAGGCTTAACATGTCCTGCGGTCTAGCTAATATTATACCTCGCCGCACAGTCTAACATGCGTGGTTTCTCAGTTGGCGGATGGTGGGATGAGGGTCGGGACGAAGTAAGAGAGGGTAGAGAGGCGAGATAATCGAGTTGTCTCGCGATTGGATGGCGTTTGGTCGTGACGTGAGCGAGTTTGGTCGTGGCCTGAGAAGGTTAGTGCGCGACGCAACTTAATCCGGTCGCGATGTGAGTAGGTTGAGTCGTGAGGTAACTCGATGCAATCGCGACGTGAGTAAGTTAAGTCGCGACGTGAGTAAGTTGAGTCGCGATTGAAGTTGATTCGGTCGCGATCAAAGTAACTTCGGTCGCGATAAAAGTTAGTTGCGTCGTGATGTGAGCGAGTTTGGTCGCGATGTGAGCGAGTCGGGTCGTGATGTGAGCGAGTTGAGTCGCGATTGAAGTTGGTTTGGTCGCGAGAGAAGTAAGTCATGTCGCGGTTGGGGAGAGTTCGTGCGGGTGGTGTATGAGACGGGACGTGTGCGGGGTTGGTCGGGGCGTGGTAGAAGTCTGTTTATGCGCGGCGGATGATTCCTTTGTTGACGCGCCCGCCGTGTGCGTTTAGCATCGCAGGTGTCTATCCCCTGTCTATAAAATTCGCGGAGCGACGGGAGAGTTCTCGCCATCGAGCTGATACGTGAAGCCATCCACAGTAAGTGGTTCGAGCTGTTCGTGATCGTCATCGTCGCGACGTTCCACGGCTACGGCGCGGCGTGGCTCGCCGTCAGGATGCTGTTCAGACCGCACCGTCCCGTGAAGTTTTTAGGCGTCACGGTCTGGCCGCAGGGCATGATTCCGCGCCATCGCGAGCGGCTCGCGCAGACCATCGCCAACGCCGTCGGCAACGAACTCGTCTCGCAGGAAACAATCGTTCACGCGCTCTTTGAGACGGGCTTCTTCCGTCGCAAGGTCGAGACGTTCGTCAACGGTTTCACGGGCGAACTGCTCGATAAAAATTACGTCTCCTTCATCGACGCGCTGCCGCGCGCGGCCCGCGCGCCCGTCCTCGACGCCATCTCCGCGCTGCAAATGCGCATCGCCGGTTACATCACGGACATTCTCAAAAGCGAAGAGACGGCACAGTCCGTCAGTGAATTCGTCGGGCGGCGCGTTGACGAGATGCTGGCGCAACGCCTGAGCGAGATCGTCAACGAAGAGACGTTCGCGCAGTTGCTCGACCTCATCGAAGAACGCTTTCGCGGCCTCGTCACAGAGCGCGGGTTCGAGTCGAAGGTGCGCGACTTCGTCGGCGCGCGTCTCGATGAGTTGGCGGGCAGTCAGGCGACGCTCGCAGAGATGTTCACGCCGGAGACGGTCGCCATCATCAAGGCGCGCATTGACCGCGAAGTGCCGCCCATCGTCCGGCACATCACGGACATCGCCACGAATCCGAGCACGCGCACGCAGATCGGCGCGCTCATCAAGCGCGAGGTGGACGACTATTACGGGCAGCTTTCGTTCGTCAAAAAAATATTCGTCTCGCGCGACCGCATCCATCACGAAGTTGACGAGATGGTCAACAAGACCCTGCCGCGTCGCGTCGGCGAATTTTTGTCGGGCGAAGCGTTCGAGCATCAGGCCGAAGAGTTTTTGAACTCGACCATTGACGGCGTGCTCGCGCGCCCCATCAACGAACTCGTCGGGCAGATCGCGCCCGACAAATTAGAGTTGATTAAGGAGCAGGTCGCGGGCCGCATCCTCGCGCTCGCGCGCAGTCCCGAACTCGCGGCCTCCGTCAATGCTTACGCGGCGGACGCCATCGGGCGACTGCGACCGCACACGCTGCGCG
>JBAVPI010000878.1:0-8702 GCA_049692915.1 Pyrinomonadaceae bacterium | reverse complement strand
GCAGACGATGGCCCGCCACTATCGCCGCGAGGCCGCGCTCAAGCTAGGCGACTTGATGGAGCGTTTCAACTTTCAGCGCGTGCCCGCAAGTCTTCTCCACAACGACCGCTTCAACCGTATGTACCGGGGCGTCTCCGTCGAAGAGGTGGCCGCCGGCCTCGACTCCGAGACCGACCTGATTCGCTTACCGCAGGTGGTGCACACGGCCAGTTGCGCCTCTTTTCATCCGCCGATCCTGCAATTCTGCGATGAGGAGCGTTGCGCCGTCGCGCACGGCTTCGATGCCAATGCCTACGCTGACTCGAATGAAGTGGTCTGGATCGCGGCGGAGATCGAGTCGAAGCTGGAAGCGGGAAGGGCTTTAACGGAGGTTTGGCTCGACCGGTTGACGGGGGTGGCGCAGGCTTGCGGCTTCAAACGCGTCAAGTTGTGTCTGGTCGCGTCCGAAGGGTTTTCAGCGGAGGCTTGCGAGACGCTTAACGAACGCGATGCCTTTGGCGCGAGTCGGCAGCAACTCGAATTTCTGACGGCGCGCCTGAGCGTCGGTGACGCCCCGCAGAGCGCGAGCGTCGGCAATGAGTTTGTGATGGAAATCCCGATGGGCGACGACACGGAATTAATCGCCGCGAATACAGTGGAACAGATCGCGAGACGTATGGACTTTCAGCCCGACGCGATTAACCAGATCAAGACCGCCCTCGTCGAAGCGTGCATCAATGCCGCCGAACACAGCTTTAGCCCTGACCGGAAAATTTATCAACGCTTCCGACTCGAAAATGATAAATTAGTCGTCACGGTTTCGAGCAGGGGGGTAGCCATTAATCCCGTCACGTCTGAAAACGGCAGTTCGTCAACTGAATACAACAACAGCAGCGAGGCAGTGGAGGGTGGTAGTAAAAGCCGTCGTGGCTGGGGTCTCAAGCTGATTCGTACGTTGATGGACGAAGTCGAGTTCGAGCGTGTGGATGACGGCACGCGATTGCGCATGACGAAGTTTCTGCGTAAGTGAGAAGGGAACCCACCAAATGAGACAACCGGATTCTAGTCTCTCCGCGCTCACTCCCCTGAGCGCCGGAGATGTCGCTATCGTCCATGCAGGCGATTACGTCAACAAGTTGAACGGACAGCGCATCGAGCGGGAGTGTCGTCTCAGGCTTGAGGACGGTTGCCGCGCCCTCGTGATTAATTTCAAGGGGACGGAACTGGTCAACAGCATCGGCGTTTCGATTTTGCTGGGCGTCATCGAGATCGCCGAGCAGAAACAAGCGCGCATCGTCTTTACGAACCTCAATCATCATACGGTCGAACTGTTCGACCTGCTTGGCCTGACGCGCCACGTCGCGATGGCCGCGAGCGACGAGGATGCGTTCGCCACGCTCGCGGAGTTCATCATGCCAGCGCCGCCGCAGGGCCATTAATTTATGTCAGACCGGATGACAAAAGTTCTGCACGCCTTCGCGGCGCTCGCCGACCTCGGCGAAGAGATTGCGGAGACGAGTGATTTCGAGGAGATGGTCAGTTCGGCGCTGCACGTCGTCCTCGGCGCGCTCGGCATACGGCGCGGCGCGGTCGCCGAATACGACGCGCGCTTTAGTGTGCTCAAGTTCGTTGCCTCACGCGGGTTAGGCGACACGCATCCGCCCGACATCTTATTTTCCGTGGACGAAGCCGTTGCGAAGTCGGGTGGCGACGCGACGTTCAAGTCGGTCACGGCGCATCTTGAAAAACAGGTCAAGGCCGCGCTCACGGGCCTGCCGGACGAGAGCGTGACGCCGCTCTTCGTGCGCGATGAATTGGTCGGCGTCATTCTCCTCGGAACGAAAGCCAGCGGTCATCCCTTCAACGACGAAGACAGGGAACTCGTCCGCGCGCTCGGACGCCACATCGGCGTCGGTCTCCACAACCACCGCCTGCTGCGCGAGTTGGAGCACCGCGCCGAAGAGAACCGGCGGCTCTACGACGACCTGCGCATGATTTACAAAGACACCGTCCGCGCCTTTGCCGCAGCGATTGACTGCAAGGACAAATACACGCAGGGTCATTCCGAGCGCGTCGGAAAATATAGCGAGATCATCGCGCGCGAGTTGGGCTGGAATGAGGAAGAGGTTGAAGGCATCGCCGTCGCGGGCTATCTTCACGACATCGGCAAACTTGTCGTTGACCGCGACATCATCAACGCTCCTTACAAGATTGACGCCAAACAGTCTTCGGAGCTTAATCGCCACCCCGCCGCCGGATACGAAATTCTCCGCCCCATCAATCATCCTTACGCCGACATCCCGCTGATGGCGCGCTACCATCATGAACGTATTGACGGGCGCGGCTATCCGGAAGGACTCAAGGGCGACCAGATACCGCTCGGCGCGAAGATAGTTTCACTCGCCGATTCCTTCGACGCGATGACTACGGATCGCCCCTATAAGCGACGCCGCGACTTTAACGAGGTGGTTCAGGATTTTCGTCGCAACACCGGTAAGCAGTTCGCGCCCGAAGTCGTCGTCGCTTTTTGCCGCGCCCTCTTGAAGGAAGTGAATGGGCAAGTGAAGCCCAGACAGATCGTCAAGTTGTTAGGCAAAGATTATCTGGAAGGGACGAGCGTGCCCGCACAACTCGAAGAGTTGATCGCCGAACTTGAGGCCGGCGACACGCTCATTGCAAGCCACGCCTGAGCGCGCCCATAACGTTTACTGAAAAAGCCAAGAGGCCCGTCAACTTTGGCGGGCCTCTGAATTTTAAGGTAAACGCGCGGCGTTGTGGCTACGGTCAGCAGGTCACTTGGGCTGGATGCGCAGCGTATAACTCGCCATCTCGATCTTATCGTCCGGATGTATCTCGATGCGTTCTTCGCGTGGGGCTTCGCGCCCGCCGATGATTGTCGGATTCCTGCCCTTCGGCACAAGCCAGAACCCGCCCGCTTCGTCGCGCATAATCATAGCGTGAAGTCGGCTCACTTCCGGGTCGCCCTTAATCGGCAAATCAACCGCCACGGATTTCGAGCCGCGTCCGACGGATATTTCCGGTTTGGAAATCGGCTGGACATTCTGCCGCACTCCGTTGCGCCAGATTTCGATGCTGTAGAGTTCGGCGGGCGGGCGCGAACTGACCATCGTTACTTCGCTCTCAAGCGATCCGGTGTCGTTCTGCGAGGGCGACGACTGTTGCTGCTGCTGCTGTGCGGTATCTACGGCATCGGTGTTGGGGCGCGACGTGACCATCGTCTGCCCGCCTTCGCGCGCGTCCCACACGGGCTGCACGCGGAACTCACCCTGATTGAGCGTGCCGTCAACGCGCAGTTCGACGGCGAACGATTTGGTGGCAAGCTGCGTCGTGCCGCTCAATTCTCTGGCGCGCTCCGAGAGGACGTAGAAGAGACCCTGTTCCAACCCGCGCCGCTTCTCGCCCTGCCACTCTTTGTCGTCGTCGCCGCTGAGATAGACGACATATTCAGGCGGAATGTAAGTCGGCCCGCCCGGCGGCGTGAACATTTCGCGCTGCATCACGGCCTCGACCTCGCGCGCCACCTTCACCAGAAACTCTTCCCAGACGCGGCGCGGCCTCGCTCCTTCTTCCACCTGCGCGAGCGGGTCATCCGACGCCTCGCCGTCAATCCACTTGCGAATCGAATCGAGTAAGCCCACTTTAATCTCACCTCACGCTGCCGAATTTCGTCAATCACTTCGTCTTCAAAAGAGAACTGTTGAGCCAGCCCTGCTCCGCCGAATTGTCGTTCCTGCCCGGCTGCCCGTGTTCGAGAATGTTGACCTGATACCAGTTGCCGCTGACTTTCAACACCTTCACGGTCGAGTTGGGTTCGGCCAATCCCACCACTTCATAACTTGTCGAAGGCCCTTCGCGCAAGTTGACGTTGGTCGTCGTCACGAATTCGTGGCCGATTGGCGAGGCCGGATTATCACCCTGACGCGGTGCGTTCTGGCCCGCGCGCAGATTGCTGACATAGACGTGCGTGGCATAAAGCATCCCCGCGAAGACGGCGACGAGCAGGAGCGCGACGAGCCAGTTGCGCACGCGCGGCGAAAGCTGCGGACGTATGGAAGCGGCCTTCGGGCGGGAGGCGATCTCAGCCTTGGGCTGCTTGACGGTCGGGCCGTCGTTGTTGCGTTGCGAAGAAATTGCTTCCGCTTGACCCCGCTCCTTAACCGGCACGACGATGCGCCCGCGCTCCGGGTTTGCGGAAGGCCGATTGTGTCTCTCGAAGACAGGGGCGGGGGGCGAAACTGAAACCTCATGCGCTTGTAGGGTCGAAGCATCCGGGCGCAACGGAACGAACGCGTCCGACTTCTTCAGAGGGCGCGTGTGTGGCAGAGTCGAATCCTTCAACGCGGCCCAGAACTCTTCAATCGTCTGATAGCGCTTCTGCGGGTTCGTGCGCGTCGCCGTCTCCAGCACGCGCGCGACGTAAGCAGACCACGCGTGTCGCGCGACTTCGCCCGGCAATTCGGTAATCGCTCTCTGCGAAAAGCGGCGCGGCGCTTCGCCCGCGAGCAGCATGTAAGCCGTCTTGGCGAGCGAATAAATGTCCGCCGCAGGCGTTAGTTGCGTCGTCGGCAGACTCAGCGCGGCGGTGTCGAGCGGGCCTGTCTGTCCGAGCGGATGATGTTCGGGGGCCGCATAAACGTCCGTGCCGACGCGCGTAATCAGCCCCTCACCGGCCTCGATCTTGGCGACGCCGAAGTCCGCGATCTTCACGGTCTGCCGGTCGGCGGTGAGCAGCAAATTCTGCGGCTTGATGTCGCGGTGAATGACCCCGTGTTTATGCGCGTGGGAGAGGCCCGCGCAGACCTGTTCGAGGAAGAAGAGAGCGCGTTCGAGCGGCAGCGGGCGATTACGGCAATATTTCTGGAGGTCGCCGCCGGGAAGATATTCGAGGACGAGGTAATGAAACGTGCGTCCCTGCATGTCTATCGCCGTGCCGTGGCCGAGACGGTTGATGACGTTCGGGTGGCGCACGCGGTCGAGCGCGATGGCCTCGTTGCGGAAATTTTCGATCAGCGTGCGCTCAAGGTCGGAGTCCGGCGAGTCGTTCAGGTAAGGGTTGAGCGCCTTCACCACGACGGTCTGAGGCATCCCGCCCGTGGCCGACAGATCGCGCGCGACATAGACCTCGGAATAGCTGCCGCGCCCAAGGCAGTCGAGAATGTCGTAGCGCCCGTCGAGCCTGCACTGCTGAATCTTGAGTTCGCTCATCCCGTCCGTCTTCTAACTTAACCTGTGTGATTCACCGTTTGCCGCAACTTCAAAACGGAGATGCGGCGGGCGACGGTTGCGCGTCCTGCTGCGCGGCCCCATCCCCGACGCGCATCACGTCATCCAACTCTCTGGCCGCTTCGTGCGCCTTTGCCGCGTCGTCTGCTTTTAGATGCGCGGCGACGGTTGCGAGACGCGCGTCAATTTTCAACTGCCCGTTTCTGGATGTCATGTTTTCGTTGATGCGTTGAATTGATTTTTCAAACGCGGCGGCGGCGTCGCTGCTTTTGCCGGTCAGGAGCAGCGCGCGTCCGTAGAGGTAAAGAAATTCAGGGTCGCCCGAATCGGCGGGCAGGCCGTTCGTCTCGGCGGTCATGCGTGCGACTTCCGTGGCGGGCGACAAATCAACTGCGCGCCGTCTTCGCTCGAAAGATGCTTCCGGGCTTTCGAGCGGTGAGGCGGCGGGCGTAGGTGCAGCGTTCGTGGCTGCGAACCCCTGCTGAACGCCTCGTTGCCCGTAGAGCATGCCGCCGTAAAAAGCCAGCGTCGAAAACGCGGCGACGAGGAAGAGTAAACCCAGAACGCGCCCGGCCCCCCCGCTCCGTTTTGCGCCGGGTTGATTGTTTTGCGGCGGCGTACTTCCGATGACAGTGCCGGTGCTTTCGCCGGTTGGCCGGGCATCACTTGAAGAAGTTGTGGAAACAGCCTGTCCTTCGTTGAAGGGTCTATGCAAAAGCGGATCGGCGTGGTCTCCCGCGGCAGAAGATACGGATGCGACGGCGAGCGGGCGTTGACTCAGAATCGTGGCTTCCTCGTCGAACTGCTCTCCTGTGTCGTTGCTCGCGGGCGATGTTTGTTGCCCGGCGCGAACGATGACCGCCGTCAAATTATCCTCCGCGCCACGCTCGAAGCAGAGTTTTTTCATCTCGGCACAGGCGTCTTCGATTGAGGGCTGGCTCTGCAAGATGGAGGCGAGTTCGTTATCGGGAAGATGTCTGGTGATGCCGTCGGAGCAGAGTAGAAAAAGCGTACCCGGCTCAATCTCGATGGTCTTCATGTCAACCTCGACGGCTGACTCTGCGCCGAGCGCGCGACTGATGACGTTGCGGCTCGGATGATTGGCGGCCTGCTCCGCCGTCATGCGACCGGCCCGCACCTCTTCTTCGACGACCGAGTGATCCTCAGTCTCGCGTTGGAGAGAGCCGTCGGGCGTCAGGCGGTAGAGTCGCGAGTCGCCGACGTGCCCGATGGTGGCACGCAGCCCGTCCAGATGAAGCGCGACAATCGTCGTCGCCATCATCGAGTATTTCGGCTGCTCACGCGACATCTTGAAGATGGAAGCGTTCGCGCGTTGAATCGCAATCTCCATCAGGTCTTCGGGGTCGTCGCCCTCGCTGTGCTGATGAAACGCCCTTTCGAGCACCTCGATGGCGGTCTGCGAGGCGACCTCGCCCGCTTCGGCCCCGCCGACGCCGTCGGCGACCGCGAAGATGCATCGTCCGGCGTCGTTGAGGTGTGAATCCTCGTTGAGCGGGCGACGCTCGTTGAGTCCGCGATCAGTGACAGCCGCCGACTGGACGGAGATTTCCGTAGCTCGTTCGCTCATTGAACAGCCTCCGGGATTCTGGAATTTTGCGCCGCGGGCGCTGCCGAAGCAGCCGCCGCCGCAGTGGCAAGCGGCAGCGCCTCTGTGTCCTGTGCGTTGCGGTGCGAGAAGGCGAGGAGCATGCCGAGCATCGCGAAACTCGTGACGAGACTAAAGCCGCCGTGGCTGACGAAGGGGAGCGTAATGCCGGTCATGGGCAGTGCGCGCGTCGTCCCGCCGATGTTGACGATGGCTTGAAAACCGATGAACGCGGTCAGGCCCGCGGCGCAGAGCTTGGTAAACATGTCGCGCGCTTCGAGCGACGTGCGCACGCCCGCGTTGACGAAGATGATGAGCGCGAGGATGAGTATTGCGCCGCCGAACAAACCGAGTTCTTCGCCGATGGCAGCGTAAATGTAATCGGAGTCGGCGACCGGGATGACCTCTGCGAATCCCAGCCCCAGCCCTCTGCCGCTCAAGCCGCCGGCGGCCATGCCGAACGTGGCCTGCGCCGGTTGGAAGGCGAGACGGTCGAACCACACGTCAACGTTGACGCTCTTCTGCATAGCCGGACTCTCTTCGGCCATCTCGCGCATGCGCGCGTTCTTCGCCAGTTCGTCGTCGTAATCTTTCTTCCACCAGTCAACGTCCGCAGAGGGCGGGTCAAAGCCGTCGAGCCACAAATGAAAGCGTTGCTTGATGCGCGACGGAAGTATCTTCTGCACCGGCGCGGCGACGGTCGCGAGCGTCGGCACTTTCTCCTGCACATCCGAGGGCAAAGCCCCGACGATGAGGATGGCTGCGACGAACACGATTGAGCCGACGAAGAGCAGCAGTTGCGGCCAGCGGCGCACGGCGACGAGATAGAGCGTGATGTAGGCGCTTGAGAAGACGAGCATCTGCCCGAAATCCTTGAGCGCGAAAAAAGGGATGAAGGGAATCAATCCCATCATCACGAGCGGCAGGACGTTGCGCGCACGCGGCATTCCCCAGTAGGTCTGCGCCAGTTCGCGGTAGTGAACCGTCAGGATGCCTGCGAAGCCGATTAGGAAAGGAATTTTTGAAGGCTCCCACGGCGTCATGTTGCCGAGAGCTTTGCCCGCGCGTGAGGTGGCGACGGCGATGCCGAGCGGGACGAGCGTCGCCAGCACGATGATGAAGCTGTGTCGCTGCATCCAGTTGAGATACTTATCGTTGACGCACGCGGCGTAGGCGAGCGCCAGCGCGATGAATGAAAAAAGTGGAATCCATGTAAAGCTGGAAGTGAGCAGTTGTCCGACGGAGGCATTCGAGCGTTGCGTGATCTGCGGCGTCGCGTCGGGTTGCGGCGCGGTCGCGTCAAGTCCGAGCATTCTCTTCTTGTCAGCGTTGTAATACTGGTTGATGTAGCGCATGCGCTGCACCTGCGACTTCTCGGCGCGCGCGGCGGCCTTGTTGCCGAAGCCGTATTCGGGGTCGCTATAGAGGCGATACTGCACGAGCATGCCGACGGAGAATAAAAGGATGGCCGTCGTGTAGAGCGTCCAGTTGCCCTTGAAGCGCATCGTGCGCGAGAGCCAGAAGAGAATCGCGAGAAGCGGCGCGTACATCAAGATATCGCGCACCGCCCCGGCGACCGAAGGCTCGTACCCGCGCAGGAGCGCGGAGCGAAACACGGCCACGTAGCCCGCCACCTCAAGCCCGACGATAATCAGCAATGCCAGAAGATGCGATGAAGCGCGATTTTTCATAATCAGTACGCGAACCCAATCAATACCTGAAGCAGAAATTTTTACCGCCCGCGCGTGAAAACTTAGGACGCGCAGTGTTCAGAGCTTCGCATTCATCTCTGCGTTGTTTGCGCGGCGACGGTCTTGACACGTCCCTTCGCCTGCGGCGTCGCGACCGGCTGCGGCGCATTCTGTTTCGGCCC
>JBAVPI010000877.1:0-2583 GCA_049692915.1 Pyrinomonadaceae bacterium | reverse complement strand
GCGCGGGCACGTAGAGCGGGACGCGCGCGCCGCCGACCATCGCGGCGGCCAACTCCGTGCGCGTCACGGCGCTGGCAGGGCGGAAGTATCCTCCCGACGGCCACATCGTAAACGTCTTGATGGACTGATGAATTTCAGAGACGGTCTGAGCGTCGAGACCGTTCAGGTCGAGCAAGGGCGAGTAATCAACTCGCGCCACGTCGAACAGCGCCACGTACTCCTGCGCGGTCGCGGCGATGCCGAGCGTGTTCGTCACGCTCATGCGCCACGCGCCCGACTGTGGAGTGCGCACCATCGTCCGCTCGCGCTTGCCGGTCAGTCCCGGCAGATTGAGCACGTTCGCCGCAGCACGCCGCGATCCTGCCGGATCGTAGAGCGCGACGGCGAGATCGTTGACGCTCGTCAAAGGCCCCCAAGCGATGTCCGCCGAGGCGAAAACGGCGTCCGCCGGAACTGGAACGCTCGTGTCGCTCGCGCCGCCCGGCGTGACCGTGCCTGAGATGACCTGTGTCGGCTCTTTGATGAAACTCACCTGCGCGCGGTTGAAGGTCGAGCGGAAGAGGCCGATGCGACGTTGCGGGAAGGCGGCTTCGAGCACCGCCGCGTGCGTGTTGAGCGCGCCCGCCCCGGCCTCGTATTGATAATAGGGCGGCAGCGGCGTCGCCGTCTGTTGCAGGACGGAGCGCACCCCCGCGGGCGTCAGGTTCGGGTTGGCTTCGAGCATCAGGACGATAGTGCCCGCGACCTCAGGCGCGCTGAAACTCGTGCCGCTCGCCGTCGTGTAGTAGGGCAGTTCGGTCGGCGTGAATTGATTCGCGTCCACACCGCTCGCGAGGCCGTTCGCGCCCGTCACGTTCGCGCCGCTCGACGCGCGCAGAGAGATGATGTTGACGCCCGGCGCGACGAGCGTCGGACGGAAGTTGCGGCTGCCGAAATCGCCGCGCGATGAAAAGTCCGCGAGCCTTCCGGTCTGATCCTGCGCTCCGACCGAGATGACCCACGGCGCGGCGGCATAAGGATTCAAAGTGTGGAGGCCCGGCCCGGCGTTGCCCGCCGAGAAGACGACGTTGACGCCCCGGTCGTAGAGCATTCTGGTCGCGACGTTGACCGGATCGTTCGCGTCGTAAATCGTGTTGGCCGAGAAACTGCAATTGACGACGCGCACGTCGAGGTCTGGTCGCAAAAGCAGGTAGTCGAAGCCCGCGAGGACGCTCAGGAGCGTGGCATCGCCCGCGCTCAGGCCGACGATGCGCGCCTTCGGAGCATAGCCCGCGTACTTGCCGCCCGACTTCGCTCCGTTGCCCGCGATGATGCCCGCGACGAAAGTGCCGTGCCCGCTCGCCTGATCCGTGCCCACCGGACTCTCGATTGCCGCCGGAGGCAGAAAGCCGCCCGCGACGTTTGCGCCCTGCGCGTCGGCGAGTTTGATGTTCTTGATGACGCGGCCCGCGAGGTCTGCGTGCGCCGAGTCGAGGCCCGTGTCAAGCACGGCGACGCCGATGCCGTTGCCGGAGATGGGCAGGCCGCCGTTACGATTTGTCAGATCAACGTCGGGGCGCACGCGCTTGATGCCGGTCGCTTGCCTGCTCGTGTCTGCCGCGTTCCACTGGAGCGTGCGGTTGAGCGCGACGTGGCGCACGGCCCTGAGCCGCGAGACGGCCTCGATCTGAGCGGGCGTCCCTGAAAGCGCCACCATCGGGAGCGCGCGATAACGCGTGCCGCCGCGAATGCCGAGGCTCCGTAGATTCGCGATGTCGGCATCCGTCACCGGCCCGTGATAAACGACGACAGTGTTCAGATTGCTATCGTCGGTCGCGCGATACAGGAGCGCGGCCAGTTCGGGGTCGAAGCCGAGCAGACCATTCCACGCCGGACTTTCCATGCTCGACGACGCCAGCGCATCAGCGCCCGTCATCGTCAAACCTTGCACGCCATTCATCATGACGCCGTCAGCGCCCGTCATCGTCAATCCATCTGCGCCCGTCATCGTTAAGCCGTTCGTCGGCGCGGAGAAGATCGTCCCGTCCGTGCGCGTCGCGACGACCTGACTCGCGCTGTCGAAGCGCACGGCGTCAGCGCCGGTCATCGTCAGACCGTCAGCACCCGTCATCGTTAAGCCGTTGCCAGCCGTTTGCTGCAAGCCGTCCACACCGACCATCGTCACGCCGTCCGCGCCCGTCATCGTCAGCCCTTGCACCTGCCGGATAACGACGGAGTTGGCTTGATAGACCGTGCCGTCAGCTCCCGTCATCGTCAGGCCGTCTGCGCCCGTCATCGTCAGGCCGTCCGCGCCCGTCATCGTTAAGCCGTCAACGTGCGAGGCCGCGTAGCTGTTCGTGCCGGTGTAGGCCATGCCGTCAGCGCCGGTCATCGTGAGGCCGTCTGCGCCCGTCATCGTCAGGCCGTCGGAAGAGTTTCTGAAAATTCCATTGACGCCGAGGCCGAGCACGGAGTCCGCGCCCGTCATCGTCAGGCCGGAAGTGTTGTCGTAGTAGATGCCGTCGGCCCCGGTCATGGTCAGGCCCTGCGTCCCCTGCACGAGTATGCCGCCGCGCGCCGGTAGTGAAATCAGCAGGAGCACAA
>JBAVPI010000876.1:0-1650 GCA_049692915.1 Pyrinomonadaceae bacterium | reverse complement strand
GCCTACATCATCTACACCTCCGGCTCCACGGGTCGGCCCAAAGGGGTCAGCATCACGCACCGCGGCGTGGTGCGGCTCGTGAAGAACACGGGCTACGCGTCTCTGTCCGCCGCCGAAGTCTGGCTGCAATTCGCGCCCATTTCGTTCGACGCCTCGACGCTCGAAATCTGGGGCAGCCTGCTCAACGGCGCGCGGCTGGTGATCTACCCGCGCGCGGAAGCTTCGCTGGAGGAACTGGGGCGGGAATTGAAACAGGAGCAGGTCACGTCGCTGTGGCTGACGGCGGGGCTGTTCAATCAGATGGTCGAGTTGGACGGCGAGAGCCTGAGTTCGTTGCGCCAGTTGTTGGCCGGAGGCGAGGCGCTGTCGGTCTCGCACGTCCGGCGGGCCTTGCAAGAGTCGAGCGGCGTGGGATTAATCAACGGCTACGGCCCGACCGAGAACACGACGTTTACATGCTGCCATCGCATCGGCGACACGGACGTGTCCGGCGGCTCCGTCCCCATCGGTCGCCCCATCTCACACACACACGTTCACCTGCTCGACCCGGATTGCCAGAGCGTCCCCGTCGGCACGCCCGGCGAACTGCATGCGGGCGGCGACGGATTGGCGCGCGGCTACCTCAACCGGCCAGAACTGACGGCTGAGCGTTTCGTCCCCCATCCGCATCGCACGGGCCAGCGTCTCTACCGGACGGGCGATCTGGCGCGCTACCGCAACGATGGCACGGTCGAATTTCTGGGCCGCCTCGATTATCAGGTCAAGCTGCGCGGCTTCCGGCTTGAGCCGGATGAGGTCGCGTTCGTTTTGAAGAAGCACGTGGGCGTGAGCGAGGCGGTCGTCGTGATGCGCGAAGGCGAGACCGGCGATAAGGGGTTGGTCGCCTACGTCGTGCCGTGCGGAGAGGGCGTCGGCGGGGCGGCAGAGTTGCGCGCATACCTGAAGAGTCGGCTGCCGCACTACATGATCCCTGCGGCCTTCGTGCTGCTCGAAGCGCTGCCGCTGACGGCGAACGGCAAGATTGACCGGCAGCGTCTGCCCGCTCCCGACGCTCCTCGCACCGATGCCGCCTACGATGCCCCGCGCACGTCAACGGAAGAGTTACTGACCGGCATCTGGCAAGGGGTGCTCGGCATGGAGCGCATCGGCGTCCGCGACAACTTCTTCGACCTCGGCGGCCACTCCCTGCTCGCCACACAGGTCGTCAGCCGCATCCGCGAGAGCTTTCAACTCGAAGTGCCGCTGCGTGCGCTCTTCGAGTGCCCGACGGTGCGGGAGTTGGCCGCGCAGGTGGAATCGTGCGGGCGCGAAGGTCTGGACGAAAGCGCGCCCGTGCCCGTCCCGCGCGACCGTGAGTTGCCGCTCTCGTTTGCGCAGCAACGCCTGCTGGTGCTCGAACAGATGCTGCCGGGCCTGACGGTCTATAACATCCCCGCGGCTGTCCGGCTTAACGGTCATGTCAACGTGGCCGCGCTGCGGCAGAGCTTCACGGAGATCGCGCGGCGGCACGAAACGCTGCGGACGCGTTTCGTCGAGCACAGAGGGCAGGCGACGCAGTGGGCCGCGCCGCCCTTTGAACTCTCCGTCCCCGTGGTTGATCTGAGCGGGCTGGCCGTCTCCGTGCGCGAACGTGTCGGGACGCAACTGCTC
>JBAVPI010000875.1:0-6405 GCA_049692915.1 Pyrinomonadaceae bacterium | reverse complement strand
TTTGATAGGCGAGAACCTTCGCGCGCTCCGTCGCATCGTTGTCGAGCGTTCCATCCGTCTTGATAATCTCGCCGACGATGTTCTTCGGATGCGAGCTTGCGGATCTGTTTTCGCTCGCGCCTGTTTGAATCAACGGGTAAGCGACCTTTCCCAGTTCTTTATAGGTCGGCGCTCCCCCTCCCGGATCACCGGCACAGCTAATCTCCGCGGGGTGAGGGGTGTTTCCTTCCAATGCCCCATCGCTGGTCTGGAGTTTCCCGACAATCATCTCTATCACCAGATGACCATTCGTCACCTTCACGTTAGTCTCATTGGGATTATTAATCTCCATGCGTGCCTTGTCGAAATACTGAACCAGACGCTGATTGCCGGGAGAGCCATAATAGGTTTCATACATCCCGACGGTGAGCGGGCGCGGCCCCCAGACCCATGTCATCTGTGAATCATTAGGGTTCAGCGCCACGAATTTATCGGACTTCGCCCATTGTTTCTCAAAGGCGAAATCGGCGATGAGGATCACCGGATAAAAATTCTCGCTCCTCCTGAAAGCCACTTTATTCTTCCAATCACCCTCTAATTCACCTACTCGCTCCGTGCCATAAAACTCGTCACGCATATCGCTGCGTGCGACGATCAACTTACCGGGCGATACATCATGATTGCTGAGCGCGAAGGATTTCCATGTTTGCTGAGCTTCCTGATTGCCCGCGGCATCTTCAGGCTCGCTGTCAATGCGGTCAACAAACCAGCACAGGGACATCACGGGAGGGTCGGTCGCGGGGCGTGCGGAGTTGTACTCGCGCACAGCCTTGAACGCTCTGCTGATCCAGAGCTTCTGATAATTGTCTTGCGGATTCGGGAAGTTATTGAGGCCGTTAGTGTCCGTATTAAACTCCGTGATATAGACGGGTTTTGATGGATGGGTGCGTCCCCACTTTAAGGCGATGCGAGCTATCTGGTCTCTGAAACCATAAAAGCCGCCATCGTAGGGCTTAGAGATGACGCAGGCACTATCGGGTTGTGCGCAGCCGGGGTCGAGCGGGTTGCCGTAGGAATGAAGGGCAAACCCGTCAACGTCCGTGAGAAGGCCGGACATCTTCTTTAACCAATCAAGAAAAGTGACATTATCAGGATCGCCCGGATTTCCTGAAAAAGCAGCCGGGCCTGCGGCCAGCAATTTGACATTCGCCGGTTTACTTGCATAAAGCGCGTTAAAGGCATCTGCATACTCGCTGGCCATGATGCCTACCTTGTGAGGTTCGACCGTCGGTTCGTTGCCCACGATAAAGATGTTGGACAATACTTGCGGCGGATTCCCGTAGTTAGTGAAAGCTGTGACGCAACTCCAAAATCTCTCCTTCCAGACTCTGATTCGCTCTACGTAGGCGGGGTCTGTGAGGTCTCCATTTTTATCTTTCGTGTACTTGGGAACCGGGCGGGTGGTCACAATGTCATTACCATTTTCATCTTTATAGGGGTTGCCCTCACTATCCGTCGCTATAATTCTTTCGCCATCAAGTCTGATGATATTGACGAGGCCGACATCCTTCGCTTTTTTGGCGTACTTGAGGGCGGAAGTACGAGACTCCGTGTTGTCCAGACCATAGACTACCTCGACGTTCCAGCCACGGTTGACGCCTAATGTCGGGGGCGAGGTATCAACGACGCTCGTGCCGCCCGGGTGGTACCAGTGGACTCCTGCCAAACATTGCTTGGGAATACCATTGTCGCTCATGATTCACTCCTTAACTCTGAAGGGACATTCGTTGGTTGTGTTCAAATGAAGGGCACGTCAAGAGAAAACGTCGCCTGATGGGGGCGGTTATCTCTCTGCCGCGGTTGAAGCAATTGCCGCTACCTTGCGCACCTTCGTCCAGCGTGGAGGGGCAAGGCGGGTTGTGTTGTTTGTGAAACTTCGTTACAGGCTAAGTGACGGCGGGCCTTTTCTCTTGCTTCGAGATGACCAACGCAATCCTATCCCGCAACCGGGCACACTTCTGCGGAGCTAAACAGACGGATAGTTCCGCGAGAGTGTATGAGATGGTGGCGCGAGGTTCGCACTCTATAAATCCTAAATTTCTATGTGTCGGGTACGTGGGGCTAACGAAGATTGAAAAAAATCAGTAGCTCGCGAGAGAACATCGTGTGAGCCGGTGGAAAATAGATGAGAACGCGATGCGTGTCAACGGAAAACTTTCTTGAACACCAGATGCCGGAATTCTTCTTCGTCGAATGGCATATGCCACATGCCGGAGAAGGCCATCACGTTCAGGCGCTTACGCAGGCGTTACTGTTGTTTGCAACAGAGGTCTATCTGCGAAGAGGTGGGCGCGTTGAACTGGCGGCCCCACAGTTCAGCATATAAGCCCGCACGCTTTAACAACGCTTCGTGCGTCCCGCTCTCGATAATACGCCCGTCATCTATCACTAAAACTTGCCCGGCATTCTGCACTGTGCTGAGGCGATGCGCGATGATGATGCTCGTGCGGCCCGCCAGCAATCGGGCGAGAGCGGTCTGGATCAACGCGTCAGTCCTCGTATCAACGTTGCTGGTCGCTTCGTCGAGTATGAGGATGCGCGGATTCGCCAGCAGCGCGCGTGCGAAGGCGATGAGTTGTCTTTGCCCTTGGCTGAGACTGTTGCCGCGTTCGCCCAGCGGCGTGTCGTAACCTTGCGGCAGGCTGGAGATGAAATCATGTGCTTCGACAACCTGCGCCGCTTCCATGACCTCCGCACGCGACGCACCCGCGCGACCATAAGCGATATTGTCCGCAATCGTGGCGCTGAACAGGAATGGCTCTTGAGGCACGATGGCGATGTGCGCGCGTAAGCTCCGATGCATAACTTCGCGCACGTCATGACCGTCAATCGCCACCACTCCATCGGTCGCATCATAAAAACGTGGAATAAGATTGACGAGGGTTGTCTTGCCTGCTCCGGTGCGTCCCACCAGCGCCACGCGTTGGCCGGGCAGCACGCTGAAATCTATATCATGCAGCACCGCATGGCCCGGTTCATAAGCGAAGTTGACGTGATGAAAGTCGAGGCGGCCCTGAACCTGCGCGAGTTCCAAAGTTCCCGCGTCGTCGCTCCTTTCGTCCGGTTCGGCGAGCACCGAGAAGATGCGCTCTGCTCCGGCGAGCGACGATTGAAACTGCGTGTAACCCTGAGAGATTAATTGGACGGGGCGAAAGAATTGCTGGACATAGAGCAGGAACGCGGCCAGACGACCGACCGTTAAGGTGTCCTGCAAAACCAGATAGCCGCCGTACCCCAGCACGACGGCGGTCGCCAAAGTGCTGAGCACGTCTATGGCCGGCGCGAACGCGGAGGTGATGCCGTTCGCCTGAACATTCGCATGACGATTGCTGCTGTTGCGAAGGCGGAAGCGCGCCATGTTGATCTCTGTGCGGTTGTATGCGCGGGCTTCGCGCATCCCGGATATCTCCTCTTGCACGTCGGTGGCGATCTCGCCCGCACTTTCACGCGTTTGCCGGAAGGCCGCCCGCGCGCGCCGCGCGAAGAGCGATGTGATGAGAAGCATCAGCGGGACAATCGTGAAACTGGCTATCGCCAAGCGTAGATTGAGCGCCAGCAGTGCAACGACGATACCGGCGAGACCGAAGAAAGAGCCGATGAGTTGCATGAAGCCCTGCGCAAACAGTTGATTCAGCGTACCCACATCATTAATCACACGACTCATGAGATCGCCTGTCGGGTGACGGTCGAAATATCTGAGCGGGAGGGATTGGAATTTGCTGAACAGTTGCAGGCGCAGATTCGCGAGGGCTTGTTGCCCGATTCGGCTGAAACGATATAACTGCGCACGAGCGGCTAACGCCCACAGGAGATAGAGCAGCAGCAGCAGCAACATCTTCCGGCTCAAGCCGCTACTATTTCCGCGCAGGATGTGCTCGTCAATGGCATAACCTATCAGCCACGGTGCGCCCGCCTGCGCGCACGTACTGAGCAATAAGAAGATGACGGCAACCGCTATCTGTCGTCGGAACGGAGACAGTTGACGCAGCAGGCGGCGGGTTGTGTCGCTCGTGTGCTGCGCCGTCTCGTCCCTGTGTTGGGCGATGATGGATTCAATGTTCGGCGTCACAACTCGCCTCCGGGTTGCCGCCCCTGTGCGCTCGCCGGCGTTTGAGCATTGGCAGGCATCGAGGGTTCGACCGCAGGTGATAGTTGTGAGGTTAACAGTTCATGATAGAGCGGACTGGTGCGCAGCAGTTCTTCATGCGTGCCCTGCGCCACGATCTGCCCCTGATCAATGAGGACGATGGCATTCGCGTCGCGCACGGTGCTGATGCGATGAGCGATGACGAAGGTGGTGCGTCGGCGGTCGCGCATGAGACGGTCGAGCGACTCAAGAATGGCGGCCTCCGTCACGGCGTCAACCGCCGAAGTGCTGTCGTCGAGGATTAAGAGACGCGGGTTCACGAGCAGCGCGCGAGCAATGGCAATACGCTGGCGCTGCCCGCCGGACAGCCCCACGCCGCGTGCTCCGATGTGCGTGTCGTAACCTTCCGGCAACGCGCGTATGAATTCGTCTGCACGGGCATCGAGGGCCGCCCGCTCGATCTCCTCAGAGGTTGCGTCGGGTCTGCCGTATGCGATGTTCTCACGCACCGAGCCGCTAAAGAGCAGAGTCTCTTGAAGCACGACCGCGATCTGACGGCGCAAACTTTCCAGTGTGACCTCGCGCACATCTCGCCCGTCCACCAGCACCCCTCCCGCCGTGACATCATAGAAACGCGGCAGCAGGTTCAGCAGGGTGCTTTTGCCCGAACCGGTGGGGCCGAGAATGGCGACGAGTTGTCCCGGTTCGACGCTGAGATTGATGCTGTGCAGAACCTCTTGCTCGCTGCCGGGATAACGGAAGTGCACTTCTCTAAACTCGACGCGCCCGGCGATGAGCGGCAGCGTTTGCGCGTCGGGCGCATCACGAACTTCGATGTCTGCGTCCAGCACCTCGAAGATGCGCGATGCCGAGATGCCCGCCTGTGTAATCGTGGCGGTCAGCATCCCTAGTGTGAGAATCGGCATGATCAGAAAGCCAAGATAACTATTGAAAGCGATCAGTTCGCCGACGGTCATCCGACCGCCGATGACCTGTAGGCCACCGTACCAGATAACCGCCAGCACGCCGAGGTTAACGAAAAAGAAGGTCATCGGAATACTGTTTGACATCAACCGCATGACGTAGAGATTTTGTGCGACGAGCGCATCATTAGCCGTGCTGTATCGGCCCGCTTCAAAGTCCTCACGCCCGAAGGCACGAACGACGCGCATCCCGGCCAGCGATTCCTGCAACAGGCTGTTTAAGTGTTCCAGCATTCCCTGCATCTGCCGGTACAGCGGGCCGATGCGCCGCACGAAACGGATGAGCAGGAGAAAGACGGCGGGCACGGTGGCGAGGGCGATCAGCGTCAGTCGCCAGTTGAGCCTGAAGAGCAGCAGTGTGCTCCCCGTCAACATGATGACGGCGGCCAGTAGTTGCATGATGCCCGCGCCCGTGAAGGCTCGCACCAACTCGACATCGTTGGTGTGGCGTGTCAGCAGTTGGCTCGTCCCTGCGCGGTCGAAGTAGCTGAAGCTGAGCCGTTGCGTCTGCGCGTAGAGCGCGTCGCGCAATTCAAAGGCGACGCCCTGCGATGCGCGCTCCGTGAGAAACTCTTGGAGGAAGGTGAAGACGCCGCGCCCAACCGCGACGAGCGTCAGCCCGCCGACCGCGACAAACACAGCCATCGCCTGTCGCCGTATGATGCCCGAATCAATGGCGTAGCGAATCAACTGCGGTGCCATCAGATTCGCCGCCGACACGAGCAACATCGAGAAGGCCGCGCCGCTCATGTCGCGTAAGTGCGGGCGTAAGAAACCGAGCGCGCGGCGTAGCGCTTTGCCCATCTCAGGTTGTGTTGCTTCGTTACCGGGTTGCATCTTTGCGTACGACACGCGCACGACAAGCCGTCAGCCGACGTTTGAGCGCGGTCAAGATAGACGGGCAAAGCTGAATGACGTGGAGTCTCGCCGTCCGCCCCGGACGGATTCAAGCGTGTGTGGATTACGCGTGCTGAACCTGCACCTGAAGACCGGCCAGTTGCTTCTCGACCTCGACGCGGTCTTCGGCCATCGGGTTCAAGTGGAGATACGTCTGGAGATCAGAGGCGGCCTCGGCTAAACGAGCGAGTTCGATCAATGCGACGGCACGATTCTGGTATAGATCGGCCATCTGCGGCGATAGCTTAATGGCCTGATTAAGGTCGTCTAATGCCTTCGACATCTCACCCATTTCATAATACATGACCGCGCGGTTCGACCATGTGAGCGGTTGATTCGGGTCTGCCGCCAGAGATGCCGAATAGTCGGCCAGCGCCGCTTCAGGATTGCCCGTCGCCT
>JBAVPI010000874.1:0-4629 GCA_049692915.1 Pyrinomonadaceae bacterium | reverse complement strand
CTCTTGTTCGCCCGCCGTCGCGCTCTTGGACGCGCGCGGCATGACCCGCACTGTAAAATCGAGCACACCGTTCTCGTGCTTATAAGACAGCAATCTCCACCCGACCTTCCGCGCCGCGCTTCGAGCGCTCGACCTCAGAGCAGGGTCGCCGCAATCGCCTTCTTCAGCAGGTCGAGCAAGAGCAACGCGACAATCGGCGAGATGTCGAACATGCCGAGCGGCGGGATGATGCGGCGGAACGGCCCTAGAATCGGCTCCGTCGCGCGAATCAGAAAATGCAGCACCCTGTTCGTCGGACTGACGGCCCAAGAGAACACGATGCGCATGAAGATCATCAGCGAGTAAACGGCGAGCAGCCCGTAGAGCAGATGCCCGACGAGCGCGACGGGCGCGCCGCGTTGCGCGCTCAACGTCAGGCCGAGCAGCGTGCCAAGCACGGCGTTGATAAATTCGAGCGCGAAGTAACCGAGCAGGATGGCGACCAGAATCGTGACGAGCGGCGCGAGGTTCGGGCTAAAGCCCATCTGTACAAGCGGCCTTCGCACCGGGTTGACGAGCGGGTCTGTCCAACGTCGGACGACCATCACGGGGCGGCTGAACGGATTGAAGTCCGCCTGATTAATCAGGACGCGCGCGAGCATCAGGGCGATGACGACCATGATGATGGCGACGATGGCATACCAGACGAACAGGCTCAAGGCGGCGAAAATATTCATAAGAAAATCAGAGCTTTGTCTCGCGGGAGCGGCGCGAAAGTCTCAAGAGACAGGGCGCGCGCGTGCTCCGAAAATCGCTGTGCCGACGCGCACCATCGTCGCACCTTCCTCGATGGCCGTCTCAAAGTCGTGACTCATCCCCATCGAAAGCTCGCCCGCGTTGTCACGGAAAACGCCGCGCGCGCGCAGTTCGTCGCGCAGTTCCCGCAGACGGCGAAAGAAGGGGCGCGTCAACTCAGCGTCTTCATGGAACGGCGGCAGCACCATCAACCCTCTGAAGCGGAGGCGTTCACACTCGTTAAGGCAAGCGACGAGCGCAGGCACTTCATCCACATGCGCCCCGCTCTTTGTCGCCTCGCCCGCCAGATCAATTTGCGCCAGCACGTCGAGCGATTCCCTCTTCTCTTCGACGCACAAACGCTCAAGCCGCCCGACGAGTTCCGTCGAGTCCACCGAATGGACACAGTCGAAAATCCGCACGGCACGACGCGCCTTGTTCGCCTGAAGATGACCGATGAGATGCCAGCGCACGCCGTCGCCGTCAACGCTCAACTCCGCGATCTTTTGATCCGCTTCCTGCACGCGATTCTCGCCGAAGTCGTGCGCGCCCGCCGCGAGCGCCTCGCGAAGCACCTGCGCGGGGTGCGTTTTGGTGACGACTATCAACGTGATCTCGGAAGGGTCGCGCCCCGCGCGTCGCGCGCTCGTTTCGATACGCCGCCGTACCTCTTCGAGTCGTCCGCGCAAGCTCTCTGTTTCCTGCTTCGCTTCGGGCATCATTTGTCTATCACGACATTGAATCGGGCGGCGGAAACTATAACAAGCGCCCGCGCGCGTCGCAAACCCGGTCAAACGCGGCCATCTCATCAATGATTTTCGCGATGGTCACGCCATTATTCCTGCGACACACGATACGGTTGAAACAAGCACTGTATCGTGTAGAGCGAGTCCAAGCGGGGTGCGCCGCGAGCCTGTTTTGCAACGACTTATGCTTGCGGCGCGCGTGGCACGGAGGTTGTTATTCTCTGGTGTCGAACGTCTTGTCCCGACGAACAACGGACACGGAAATCAGGCTTGTCAGTGGTCAGGAGGAATCAACGAATGAATGGCAAAAATAAAGGCTCGATGTTGAGGTTGGTGATGGTCGCGCTCGTCGTTTTTTTAGCAGCGCCTGCTGCCACCTTTGCGCAGGGGCGTGACCGGAACGACCGGGACGGTCAGTGGGAGAGAAACAATCGTCGTGAACGGCGTGATGACCGCTATCGTGACGACAGAAATCGCCGCGACGGCAGATACGATGATCGCAACCGGCGCAACAATAACGGTACTTACGGCAACAACGGCTCCTACGGTAACAATGGTGCTTACGGCAACAACGGTTACTACGGAAACAACGGCAACTACGGTTACAACGACTTCCGCCAGACGGCGCTGAATGCCGGTTACAATGAAGGCATGAAGGCGGGCCGCAAAGACCGTGACCGCAACGAGCGTTACGAGTATCGCGACGAGGGCGCTTACCGCGACGCTTCCAAAGACTATAACTCTCGCTACGGCAACCGCGATCAGTATCGCCAGTATTTCCGTCAGGGCTTCGCGAACGGCTACAACGACGGCTACGGCAGCAACGGTTACAACAACAACAACCGCGGCGGCTATCGTCGCAGCGGCGGCGGCATCCTCGGCGACATCTTCGGTCGTCCGTAAGTGCCCGCAAAAAGTTGAAACACACGGCGGCTCAAGTCCGCGGACTTGAGCCGCTTTGCTGTTCGGGCCACTCGCTTGACACCCCCGCTCCGGCGTTCGTATATTGATTCACACGACGCACGCGCGGATGTGGCGAAATTGGCAGACGCGCAGGTCTCAGAAGCCTGTGGTAGTGATACCGTGGTGGTTCAAGTCCACTCATCCGCATAAAAGTAGAAGGGCGAATTCATCAACTGGATTCGCCCTTTCGTTTTGTCTGCGTTGTGAACAACGTCGTGCTTCAGTTGATGGCGTCGGAGGCGGCTTCGGGCGCAGCCGGGCCGGAGGCATCCGCGGCAAGGATGGTGAGCGCCTGTTCGTCATGCAGCGACGAGTTGACGAGCGTCTGCACCCAGTACTGGCCGGGCGCGTGGAAGACGACGTTGAAGAAGAAGCTGATGTTGTTGGCGACGCCGCCGGGCGCGATTTCAAAGGGCGTCGGCTGCGAAAGGACGATGGGCTGCTGGCGGTCTTGGCTCAGGATACGCACTTCGGAGAGGTGCGCGCCCTCGCCGCGCCACTGGTGTACGACGGCGAACTTCATCACCGAGACCGGAAACTGCTGCACCATGATTTGATGAAACACGCCCATCAAGGAAAGTTTGTTGCCGACTTCGAGCCGCACGTCGTCACAGAAGATCGTGTAGGCGAGTTCGAGTTTGTCCGTTTGATTATTTGTCGTCATCTTAATGTTGTTCAGCGTCATGTCGTCTAGCTTAACATCTCTTTGAGCATCTTCTCGTCTATCACGTTCAGGCCGAGCGAACGGGCCTTATCGAGTTTCGATCCGGCGTCTTCGCCCGCGACTACATAATCCGTCTTCTTGCTGACGGAGGACGTGACGCGCCCGCCGCGCGATTCGACGAGCGCGCGCGCTTCGTCGCGCGTTAAAGTCTCCAACTTGCCTGTGAGCACGAATTGCTTACCCGCAAACTCGACGCCGCGCGCCGCCGCCCCCTCGTTCGACATCTCCGTGCGGACGCCCGCCGCGCGCAGCCTCTCGCACAAATCGCGGTTGCCCTCGTCGTCGAACCAGTCGCGGACGCTCTCTGCGACGGTCAATCCGATCTCGTGGATGTCGTCAATCTCCTCGACCGTCGCGGCGGCGAGGGCGGCGAGCGAGCCGAAGCGTCGCGCGAGAATCGCGGCGGTGCGCTCTCCGACGTGGCGTATGCCGAGGCCGTAAACGAGGTGCGGCAAATCGCGCATCCTGCTCGCCTCGATCTGCCCGACCAGATTCGCCGCGGACTTCTCTGCCATCCGTTCCAGCGCGACCACTTCCACGACCTTGAGCGCGTAGAGGTCGGCCACGTCGCGCACCATTTTCATCCTCACCATCTGCTCGGCCAACGCGTCGCCCAAACCCTCGATCTTCATCGCGCGGCGAGAGGCGAAGTGGAGCAGGCGACCTTTGAGTTGAGCCGAACAGTCGGCGGCCACGCAACGCGAGACGACCTCGCCTTCGGGCCGCGACACGACCCCGCCGCACACCGGGCAGACCTTCGGGAACTTGAAAGCTTTCTCCGCTCCCGTCCGTCGCGACTCGACGACGTTCAGCACCTTCGGGATGACCTCGCCGCTCTTTTCGATGTTGACCCAGTCACCGATTTTGATGCCGAGCCGCTTGATTTCGTCCTCATTGTGAAGTGTGGCGCGCGCCACGGTCGTCCCGGCCAACTGCACGGGCGAGAGGTTGGCGACGGGTGTGAGCGCGCCGGTGCGTCCCACCTGTACGACGATGGATTCAATCTGCGTCGTCGCCTGACGCGCAGGGTATTTGTAAGCGATGGCCCAGCGAGGGGCTTTCGCCGTCGCGCCGAACTCGTCCTGCAAGGCGGTGGAATTGACCTTCACCACGACGCCGTCAATCTCGTATGCGAGGCCGTCGCGCTCCGACTCCATACGGTTGCAATAAGCGATGACTTCATCAATCGTCCTGCACAACGCGCGGCGCTCGTTGACCTGCAAGCCCGCGTGCGTGAGCCATTCGAGCGACTCCGCGTGCGAGGCGAACGGCTTGCGGTCGCCTCGCAGCACGTCGTAGGCGAACATGTCGAGGCGGCGGCGCGCGACGATCTTCGGGTCGAGTTGACGGAGCGTGCCTGCGGCGGCATTGCGCGGGTTGGCGAAGCGCGCCTCGTCCGCCTCGTCACGTTCGGCGTTGATC
>JBAVPI010000873.1:0-5014 GCA_049692915.1 Pyrinomonadaceae bacterium | reverse complement strand
CGGCCATCGTCCCGCTGCAAGACGTGCTCGGCCTCGGCACGGAGGCGCGCATGAATCTCCCCGCGAGCACGTCCGGCAACTGGGCTTGGCGCTTCGAGTCGCGGGCACTGACGCCGGAGATCGGCGCGCGCCTGCTCAAACTCGCCGAAACTTACGGGCGCACGCCCGCCCTGCAAATACCTTGAGAGCAAGATTGTCTTGATTAACATTCAAAGATTGAACATGAGCGACTGCAAAATTATTTCGCGCACGACATTGATCGTCTCACTCTTGCTTGCCGTCGCTGCGGGCAGCGCGGCCCAAACTGCGTCACGACAATCCGTGCCGACCGCTTTGAACGGGCCGCTGGTCGAGAGGGTCGAACCGCCTTCGTGGTGGGCCGGTCATTCGATCAATCCCGTGCGCCTGCTCGTGCGCGGTAAAAACCTGAAGGGCGCAACTGTTTCCACGCAAGGTAGCGGCATCAAGACGGGACTCGTGCGCATCAACGACGCGGGCACGTATCTTTTTGTTGACGTGTTCATTGACGCCGACGCAAAACCGGGCACGCGTCGGCTCGTCGTCTCGAACGGCGCGGCGCTCGCCTACGTGCCCTTTGAAATCAACGCGCCGCTCTCGCGCGCCAATCGTTTTCAAGGCTTCACGCAGGACGACGTGATCTACTTTCTGATGCCTGACCGCTTCTCCGACGGCGACGCGTCGAACAATAACCCGGCAATCTCGCCCGGCCTCTACGACCGCACGAAGCCGCGCTATTATCACGGCGGCGACTTTCAAGGCATCATCAACCGCCTCGCCTATCTCAAAGACCTCGGCGTCACAGCCATCTGGATCAATCCCGTCTATGACAACTCGAATCGCTTGAACGAGAAGGAGACGTACCCGGAAATCGAGGGCGGGCCGAAGAGACCGACGACCGATTATCACGGCTACGGCCCCGTTGATTTTTACGGCGTCGAAGAGCACTACGGCACTCTCTCGAAGCTGCGCGAATTGGTTGACAGGGCGCACGCGCTCGGCCTCAAGGTGATACAGGATCAGGTCGCCAATCACACAGGCCCATATCACCCGTGGGCCGCCGAAGGCCCGCCGACGCCGACGTGGTTCTACGGCACGCCGTCATCTCACCTCTCGAACAACTGGCAGAAGTGGACGGGGATGGATCCGCACGCGACGGACGCGACGAGGCGGCGCAACCTCGAAGGCTGGTTCATAGACATCCTGCCCGACCTCGATCAGACGGATGAAGAGGTGAGCCGCTATCTCATCCAGAACACGCTCTGGTGGCTCGGCACGGTCGGCTTCGACGCCGTTCGCATGGACACGCTGCCTCACGTCCCGCGCCCCTTCTGGCGCGACTGGTCGGCGGCGATCAAACGCGAATACCGCTCGGTCAATGTCCTCGGCGAACTCTTCGACGGCGACCCGGCGCTGCTCTCGTATTTTCAGAAGGGAAGAGTCGGGAGCGACGGCATAGACACAGGCATTGATACCGTTTACGACTTCGCGCTCCACTACGCCATCCGCGACGCTTTCGCCAAAGGCGAATCGGTGCGCAAGCTCCAACAGGTGCTCGCTCACGATTATCTCTACCCGCGCGCGGAAGTGCTCGTGCCCTTCATCGGCGTCCACGACATGCAACGCTTCATGAACGAAAAGGGCGCGACCGTCGAGGGCTTAAAGCTCGCGCAGACTTTTCTGATGACGACGCGCGGCACGCCTCTGCTTTACTACGGCGACGAGATCGCCATGCAGGGCGGCGCAGACCCCGACAACCGGCGTGACTTCCCCGGCGGCTTCCCCAATGATGCGCGCGACGCTTTCGACGCGCGCGGGCGCACCGCCGTCGAGAACGACGTGTTCGATCATCTCAGGCGTCTGACAAAGTTGCGCGCCGAACTTCCGGCGCTGCGTCGCGGCTCGTTGATTCAGGTTTACGATGAAGAACAGCAGACCGTCTATGCGCGCGTGCTCGGCGATCAGGTCGTCTTCGTCGCCATCAACAACGACACGAAGCCCGCGACCATCGAGTTCAAATTCAGCGACGCGGGAATCCCGCCCGGTGCGCGCCTCGTCGAGCGGCACGACTTCGTCGGCGGCATCGGCGCACGCATTCAGGGAGACGATGTCAAACTAACGCTGCCTGCGCGAAGGGAAACAATTCTCAGCGTTCAAACAGCGCCTTAGCGATTCGCCGCGCGGCATTGAACGGAAGGTATCAGTCTGTTTTCGAGATAGCATCGAGCGCACAAGGCTTGGCCGACGACTTTCAAGGGAGCGAAAACACATGCAGCAGAAACCACGCTTGAGCTTCGGGCAAATCTGGAACATGAGTTTCGGATTCCTCGGCATCCAGTTCGGCTGGGGCTTGCAACTCGCCAACATGAGCGCCATTTATACCTACCTCGGCGCGAAGGATTCAGACATCCCTCTGCTCTGGTTGGCAGGCCCCATGACGGGCTTGCTCGTCCAGCCGGTCATCGGCGCGATGAGCGACAGGACGTGGAACTGGTTGGGTCGTCGCCGTCCGTATTTTCTCGTCGGCGCGGTGATGGCGAGCGTGGCGTTGTTCTTCATGCCCGACTCGACGAGCGTGAGAATGGCGGCGACGCTTCTCTGGGTGCTCGACGCCAGCATTAACGTCAGCATGGAACCGTTCCGCGCCTTCGTCGCCGACAAGCTTAATACGGATCAGCGTACCGCCGGATTCGTGACGCAAAGCTTTTTCATCGGCGTGGGCGCTTCGCTGGCAAACGCTCTGCCTTACATCTTTAGATATTTCGGCGTCACCGGAAGGACGGCCAGCGGCATCCCTCTCACGGTGCAGTATTCGTTTAAGATCGGCGCTGTCGTCTTCCTTCTCGCCGTCCTGTGGACGATCATCACGACGAAAGAGTATCCGCCCGAAGATATCGAGGCGTTCGAGCGTGAACGCGCCGGACATCGCGGTTTCGTCGCAGTGGTTAAAGCCTTAGTCGTTGAAATCGTCTCGGCGATTCGTGACATGCCCGCGACGATGAAGCAACTGGCAATCGTTCAGTTATTCACTTGGCTGGGACTGTTCTGCATGTGGCTGTTCTTTGGCCTCATGACTTCCTATCACATCTTCGGCGCGACGAGCGACAAAGACGCGAGCTTCCCGCTCGGCGGCGAGTGGGGCGGGATTTGCTTCATGGTCTATTCGGTAGTGACCTTCGTCGTCGCGTTCACGCTGCCGAAGCTGGCGGCAACGACGAGCCGCAAGACCGTCCATGCCATCGCGCTGGTGTGCGGCGGCATCGGCTTGCTCTCGGTCTATTTCATACATGATAAGAACGTTTTGCTCCTGACGATGGTCGGGGTCGGCATCGCATGGGCCTCAATTCTCTCAATGCCCTACGCGATTCTTTCGGGCGCGCTGCCGCCCGCGCGCATAGGCATCTACATGGGCGTCTTCAACTTTTTCATCGTCATTCCCGAAATTGTTCAGGCGCTGACTTTCGGCCCCATCATTCGATTTTTGTTCGGCGCGGAAAATCACAATGCGCCGCTCTACATGGTGATGGCGGGCGGAGGTTTCATGCTCATCGCCGCCGTCTTATGCCTGTTGCTGGTGCGCGACGTGGCCGAGAACTTGCCTGCGCGTGATGTCATCCGCGGCGACGAAGCCGAGCCGGTGTTGACGCAACTGTCCGCGCAGCCGGTGCCGGGCACTGGGTTGATGGACGACGCGAGATTAGGCGGTAAGAAATAAGGGGGACGATAACTATGCCGGGTATCAAACGTCGCGGGTTAATCATCGGCTGCCTCGCGCTTCTTCTATTGTCGCGGTCGGGCGCGGTGGCGGGGCAGACAGCGCGTGTCGTCTCGAAAGAACAAGCGCGCGCATCTCGTCAGTGGGTGAGGGACGGCGTGATTTACGAAATCTTCCCGCGCACGTTTTCGGCGCAGGGGAATTTCAACGGCGTGACGGCGGAGTTGGATCGTTTGAGGACGCTCGGCGTGACGATTTTGTGGCTGATGCCGATTCATCCCGTGGGGCAGGAGCGCAAGAAGGGGAGCATCGGCAGCCCTTACGCCGTGCGCGATTATTACGCCATCAGCCCCGACTACGGGACGAAAGAGGATTTGCGTCGGCTCGTCTCGGAAGCGCACCGGCGCGGGATGAAGGTCGTCATTGACATCGTAGCGAATCACACGTCATGGGACAGCGTGATGATGAAGACGCCGGGGTTTTACACGCATGACGCCGCGGGGAAAATCATTCCGCCGAATCCCGATTGGACGGACGTGGCCGACCTCAACTACGACAATCCGGAACTCCGTCGCTACATGATCGAGATGCTGAAGTCGTGGCTGCGTGATTACGACCTCGACGGTTTTCGCTGCGACGTGGCGGCGGAAGTGCCCACGGACTTCTGGGAAGCGGCGCGCACGGAACTGGAAAAGATTAAGCCCGACATCGTGATGCTGGCCGAAGCGGATAAGCCGGAGTTGCTGACGAAGGCTTTCGACCTCGACTATTCATGGCCGCTGCACGGCGCGCTCACAGACGTGTTGCAGGGCAGGCGGCCCGCGACCGTCCTGCGCGAATCGTGGGAGACGGATCGCGCGAGATACCCGCAGGGCGCTTTGCGGATGCGCTTCTCAGACAATCACGACGAGCGTCGCGCCATCGCGCGTTTCGGCGAACCGGCGGCGCTCGCGGCCTCTGCGCTGATGTTCACGCTCGACGGCGTGCCGATGCTTTACAACGGCATGGAGGTCGGCGACACGACCGAGTCCGGCTCGCCCGCACTCTTCGAGCGCCTGCCCGTCTTCTGGCAGTTTGCCGAGCGCCGCCCGCAGTTCCCGCGCTTCTACGAACAATTCATCGCGCTACGGAGAACGCACGCGGCCCTGCGGCGCGGCGAGTTGACGTGGCTGAGAAACTCCGACGAGGCGCGCGTCGTCACCTATGCGCGGCGCGACGGCGAGGAGGAGATCATCGTCGCGATTAACTTCTCGACGCAGCCATTCGTCGGCACGGTTGAAG
>JBAVPI010000872.1:0-2461 GCA_049692915.1 Pyrinomonadaceae bacterium | reverse complement strand
CGCTTAACTAAAAGCGACCCGGCGACGCGGGCCTTCTGTTCCCTTTGCCGTCTCCGCCACCATGAAATCCACCACGCCTTCGAGGTTACCGCTGCGGGCGTAAGCTTGTCGCTGCCGCGCCGCGCCGGTGCCGCGCTCGGTCACGTCGCGAACAAGTGAAGAGACTTCTTCCCACTCGCCGTGTTCTTCAAGCGCGGGGCGCAAATACGCAAGCAGTTTTTCGATCAGCGCACGCGCAGGAACGGCGTGCCCCTCCTGTGTATCAATCAGCTCCTCATCGAGTCCGAAACGCGCGGCCCGCCACTTCGCGGCGCGCAGGATTTCCGGGCGGACGTGCCTGATCTCCACATGACGCTCGGCTTCGGACGCGCATGTCCTCGCCAGCGCGCGCGCGAGACCGGCGATCATCACCGCCTCATCCACCGTCAGGCACACGTCCGCGCCCCTAAACTCCAGCGTCTCGTAGCGCGCGGAGGGGCGCACATCCCAGTAGATTTTGGTCGCGTCGGAGATGCTCCCTATAGCTGTTAAGTCCGCGACCAGATTGTCGTACTCAGCCCGCGAGGTGAACACTTGCGGGGTGCCTGACAGTGGCCAGCGCCGCCAGAGTTCGGTGCGGAAACTCGCGTACCCAGTGTCCATGCCCAGCCAGAAGGGCGAGTTGCAGGCCAGCGCCAGCATCGGCGCGAGCCACGGGCGCGAACGATTCATCACTTCGATGACGGTCTCACGGTTGCTGATCCCGACATGAACGTGACAACCGAAGATAAGCTGCTCTCGCGCCAGTTGCTGGTAGTCCGTTGCAATCTCCAGATAGCGCTCTTTGGGAGTCAGTTTTTGCTCCCCCCAGTGCGAGTAAGGATGAGTCCCGCCGGCAGCGATCCGGCTGCCCTCCTGCTCGGCGGCGGCGATCACCTCGCGGCGTAAATGCTGAAGTTCGTTGCGCACCTCCGTGAGCGTGCGGCAGACGGGCGTACCAATCTCGATCTGTGAGAGGTAAAGCTCCGGCGTCACAAGGTCGCCGACAGCCTCGCGCGCCTGCTTCAGAATGGACTGACCCCGTGAACGCAACTCGCGCGTTTCCGGGTGAATGATCTGGTATTCCTCTTCGACCCCGATGGTGAACTCTTCCCTTTGCCCGGACATGTGATGTAATCCTTATCTTTGTTAAAGCTTAATAAATTCTGTGGCACGCCTAACCTACCACAAGCATGGCGACTTTAGCATGAAAGACTGCTCTAAACACCGCCACCGCTCAATACTAAGCAGGATAACGCCCGGCATCCCCCGCGCGCTCATTCAAGAAGCAGGAGAGACTTCATGGTGGGGCGTCGGGTGCAACGTGTTGTTCGGCAGCGCGTATCGAAGCAACACGACTATCACAGGCCGTTATCCGCGGCAGAGTCTCTGCCGATGCGGTCATTCACTCGGACGGGTGGCGCGGTTACGATGGCTTGGTTGATGTCGGCTTCCGCGAAACACCTCAGAGTCCATCATAGTGCAAACGAGTTTGCCGGTGGCGAGAACCACATCAACGGCATCGAGAGCTTCCGGAGCTATGCTAAGTGACGGTTACGGAAGTTCAACGGCGTGCCCGTGGTGACATTCCATCTACACTTGAAAGAGTGATGGCGGCGTCATACTTCAAAGCGTATGACAATCGGCGCGCTCCGGCGACCCCACACGGCGGCGCGTGTGCCTTTCTTTTGACACTCTTTCCGCCGCTCTGTTACGCTCGTGCACGCTTTTGCCGGCGTCCCCTTAAGTGTTTTGATCTATGCGTTGCTCGCAGCAGACGGCGGGTACACGTGCGCTCGGCATCAATTGACGCGCCCATGCTTTATCGCACAATCTTGCGTCCCCTGCTCTTCAAACTCCCCCCGGAGACAGTCCACGAGATGGCAATCCACGCGCTCTCTCTGGCGCTGCGTCCCCGTTTCTCGCGACGATTCGCGGAGCGGCGCTACGCACGCAACGACTTCGGCGAATTGCGTCGCTTCGGGTTGAACTTCGCCAATCCGGTCGGCCTCGCCGCAGGCTTCGACAAGAACGGGCGCGTGCACCGGCAGATGGCGGCGCTCGGCTTCGGCTTCGTCGAGGTCGGCACCGTCACACACCGCCCGCAGCCGGGCAATTCACAGCCGCGCCTCTTCCGACTTCCACTTGATCGCGCGCTCATCAACCGTCAGGGCTTTAACAACGAAGGCGCGGCGGCCCTCGTCGAACGACTCAAAGGCGCGCGGCCCGGTTGCGTGCTCGGCGTCAACATCGGCAAGAGTCGCGCCGTCGAACTCGAAGATGCGATCCCCGATTATCTGGCGAGCTTTCGTCTCGTGCGCCCGCACGCCGATTATGTGGCAGTCAACGTCAGTTCGCCGAACACGCCGAATTTGCGCGAACTGCAACGCGCCGACCGCCTCGCCGCGCTCCTCGGTGAACTCCAGCGCGCGAACCGCGAGGA
>JBAVPI010000871.1:0-2843 GCA_049692915.1 Pyrinomonadaceae bacterium | reverse complement strand
GGACGACGCGTGGCAACTCGACGGACAGGGCTTCGCCGCGGACGCCGCGTGGCTCGCGCGCACCGCCACGCACACTTACCCGGACGCGCTCGCCAACCTCTACGACTCGATCCACGCACCGCACGTTCACCACACCGCCGATGTGCTCGTCAGCCTGCGCGACGGTTTCTACTACGGCTCGTCTGTCTTCAGTCGGCTCGCGCGCCTCGCTGCCACGCACGGCAACGCGCTGCGCGCAAGCTCCACGGCCTTCATCATGAGCACGCATCGCGCCTTCCCCGCACATGTGCGCGCGGGAGAGGCCAGACCATTCTTACGTGATTAGGACAGACGGTGTGAAGAGGCGCGTTGATGGACTTACGATGAGAGGCGCGCTTGCTCGCGGTCGCGTTGCAGGTCGTTGTTAAAGGCGGCGCGCATAAATTGTCTGTGGCGTGTCAGCCGCCCCGACAGCGTCGCGCATTGTTGCGCATAGCTTGACCCCGTGCGCGCGCGGCGCGTACAAAGTTCGTGATGAATAGTGTCGCTTCGTCCGCACAGACGCCGCCCGTGCCCGTCGTCGAAACCTTTGATCTCGTCCGGCGATTCGGCGATTTTACCGCCGTGGATCACGTCAACCTGCGTGTCGGGGGCGGGCAGTTCTTCGGCTTTCTGGGGCCGAACGGGGCTGGAAAATCCACCACCATCAAGATGCTGACGGGACTGCTCGCGCCGACCGAGGGCCGCATCCGCGTGCTCAATCGAGACCTCGCCTCCGACCCTCTGGGCATCAAGCGGCGCATCGGCGTCGTGCCCGAAGACTTGAACCTCTTCGAGCGTCTAACGGGCGCGGAGATGCTCGCCTTCACGGGGCGCATGTACGAACTGCGGCGCGAAGAGATAGCCGAACGCGCGCGCGAACTGCTCGCGTTGATGGAACTCGACGCGGAGCCGCGCAAGCTCGTCGTCGAGTATTCTCACGGCATGAAGAAGAAACTCTCGCTCGCGTGCGCGCTCATCCACCGCCCGGAAATCCTCTTCCTCGACGAGCCGTTCGAGGGCGTGGACGCTATCGCTTCGCGCACGCTCAAGGATTTGCTGTCGCGTCTGACCGCGCGCGGCCTGACCGTGTTTCTCACCTCGCACGTGCTTGAGATCGTCGAACGGCTCTGCACGGACATTGCGATTATCAGCGAGGGCCGTCTGGTCGCCGCAGGCCCGCTCGACGAACTGCGCCGTGGCGGCATCGCCGTTGCAGGCGAAGGCACGGACGCACACGACGCTCTCTCGCTCGAAGACTACTTCATCCGCGTCGTCGGCGGCGCGCGTCCCACTGCGGCAGGCGACGACGATCTACAATGGCTGACATGAAATCTTAGGCCGAAAAATTAACAGGGATAGGCAGGATGAACAGGATAAAAGAAGAGATGCGGAGTGATGAACGCTTAACGCGTAATGAAAAGTAGAAAGCATTTATCTTCACGTTTATCATTCTCTTCATCGTTTGTCTTTCATCCTGTCTATCCTGCACGCTCTTTACCTTATCCATCCTGTGAATCCGGCTTCGGCGCGGTCAGCAACCCGACGAGCAGCAGCGCGGGGCCGGCGACGAGCAGCCACATCATCGCGCCGAGTCCGTAACGCTCCGCGAAGGCTCCCATCAAAAGCGGCGTGAGATCGTGCGCGAGGCCGAAGATGCCGCCGAGCGTCATCACCGTCCCGCTCTGGCCCGGCATCTCCGAATAGAGTCGCGCCTTGAGAATCGAATACCAGCCCGCGTTGGCGAGTCCGAGCATGCCGAGCAGGACGAGTTTCGTCGTCCACCCGTCAACGAGCAGCAGAGCGGGGAAGAGGACGAGGGTCGAAGCCGTGCTCCAGCGCAGGTAGCTCAATCCGCGCACGCGTTCAAGCAGTGGGATCAGCAGGAAATCGCCCGGCAGTCCCACCGTCGTCCATACGATGACCGCCAACGCCGCGCGCGCCTGCGTCACGCCGACAACATCCACGAAGTAAAGCGCGAGGAAGCCGCGCAAGATGTCGTTCGTGAAATCGCCAACTTCCAACAGGACAAGCCAGCGCAGTACTTCTCTTCGTCTGAGCGCGCGTAGAGCTTGTTTCAAGCCGGTCTTAAAACCCGGACTCTCTTCGGCTGACTCGTCGCGGGCGGGTGTCGGGAAGGAAAATCGCCAAGTGTTTGCGAGCACTAGCGCGGCCATGATTGACAGCCCGACAAACAGCGTTCGCCAACCGAGTCCGACGGCGAGCGCCGCCCCGACCGCGAGCGGCCCGATGACGTTTCCGAGCGAACCGGAGAACGTCCAGCGCGCCATGTTCTGTTCGTGCCGTCGCGGCGCGGCGTCCATCAAAGATGCCTGCGCGACGCTGACGAAAGCGCCCGACGCGGGGTTCAGCAGGACGAGCGCCGCCAGCAGCACAGTGAAACTGTGGCTCAGTCCGACCAACAATGTCGCCGCCGCGAACACCGCGCCGCCGCAGAGGACGATGACGCGCCGCCGCCACACGTCGGCGAGTATGCCGAGGCCGGGTTCGATGAGATTGCCGACGATGCCCGGCACGCTCAGGAGCAAACCGACCTGCGTGTAGCTGAGTCGCAAATCGTCTCGGATGAGGGGCCACGCCGCCTCGCGCACGCCGAACAAAAGCTCGTCGAGAAATTCGATGAGCAGCAGACTGAAGATAAAGACGAAGGGGCCGCGCTCCGCGCGTCGGGCGTCGGGCGAGGTTTGATTGGTCGGGTGGTGTTGGCCTGTCATCGTAGATTCTCCTTGTGCAGGGGAAGTGTGTGGGACGTTTTCGAGAGAGTGCGGAAAACATCTTCCGGGGCGGAGGAATCAACGAACGGG
>JBAVPI010000870.1:0-1996 GCA_049692915.1 Pyrinomonadaceae bacterium | reverse complement strand
CGCAAGCCCACCGCCGCGAGCGCGGCGTCGTAGTCGAGTTCCGCGCGCCCGCGCACTGAGCGTTGGAAGAAATCTTCGAGACTCGTGCCCGCCGCCAACTCCGCCGCGCGCTGAAAATCTTCGGGCGTGTAGTTGCGTTCACGCTTGAAATACTCGGTGAAGAGATAGCGCATCACGTCGTCGAGCGAGCGAGCGCCGTTCGAGCGTTTGCGGATTTCGAGGTCGAGAAGCGCGCCCATAATCGCGCCCTTGTCGTAATAGGAGACGGACGAATTGACGGTATTTTCGTCCGGGCGGTAATACTTGATCCACGCGTCGAAGCTCGATTCCTCGGTGCTCATCTCAAGGCGGCCCGGCGTGTTCTGTAAGGTTTGAATTTCCTTCGCCAGTTGGGCCAGATAATCTTTGTCGGACATCAGACCGGCGCGGCGCACAAGCACGTTTTCGTAGTAACTCGTGATGCCTTCGGCGACCCACAGGAGACGCGTGTAGTTCTCCTTCGTATAGTCGAACGGGCCGAGCGCGTCAGGGCGGATGCGCTTAACGTTGTAGTTGTGAAAATACTCGTGCGCGGCGAGCGTCAGAAAGTCTCTGTAGTCAGAGTCGGGGCGGAAGCCGAAACGTTTATAGACGAGCGCGGTCGAGTTGAGATGTTCGAGGCCGCCCCCCCCGTTGGGCGCGAGCATGAGCAGGAACGTGTAGTTGCTGTAAGCGATCTCGCGCATCATGCCGGTCGCCGTCTCGACGATCTTTTGCACGTCGCGGCGCAGGCGCTCGGCGTCGAAGTTGCCCGCGCCGTCTATCACGATACGATGCGGGACGCCGCGCACGTCAAACTCGACGACGCGGAAATCGCCCGCGAGGAACGGCGAGTCGTAGAGCACGTCGTAGTTTTCCGCGCGATAGACGTTGGCGCGGTTATCTGCTGCCTTCGGCAGGCCGGTCGCCACTTTCCAATTCGCGGGCGCGACGACCTCGACGGTGGAAGGCGCACGTAGCTGGCCGTCCGGGTACATCAGCAGCGCGGCGTTGTTCCAGAAAGCGTGCGCGTCGTTGAGTTCATTGGTGCGCACCGTCAAATCGTTGGCATAGACTTTGTAATTTGCGACGAGTTCGCGCGCGTCTCCCAAGTCAACGCGCCAAGTGTTCTTGTTGACCTTGCGCCACGGAAGAGCACGCCCTGAAGCGGCATCGCGCGGCGCGAAATCCTGCACGTGCCGCGCGTACTCCCTGATGAGATAAGAGCCGGGCGTCCAGACGGGCATCATCAGATCGAACGAGGCAGACGTGTTCGCCGCGTCGCCGCCGACAGCCCGCCGCACGCGCATCTCGACTTCGAGCAGATGCGTGTTTGGACGCGGCATTGAGATTGTGTAGCCGATCTCAGGCGTCGTGCTTCGCCCGGCGCTGGCTCTAGGTATTGGCCCTTGCCCTGCGTTGGCGACGTGCGTGAGAAACGGTGTGTGCGAGAAGATCAGAATCAACGCGAAGGCGAGCGGGCGCAGCAGGCGTGTGTGACGCATCGTGTACGACATTTCCTTAATTCGATAAAATTGTGCGGGAGAAAAACGTTTACGCATCTTACTATAAAGGGCATGCGCGGGCGACCGGCGGCGAAAGTCCCACGCGCACGATACTTTGTCGCCGCGACCTTACACGTCGCCCCGGTTTTGTGACACACTTGCCGCGCGATAAGTCGAAGGCGAATTAATTTCATGTGGGGGAATGAGACGATGTCTGTTCAGGTTTGTCCGAAGTGCGGCGCGAAGAATCGCATTGACGAACGCGTGGTGAGCAGGATGCGTCCCGTGTGCGGGAAGTGCGGCGCGGGGCTGGAAGCGAACGGCCAAGACGCGCGCGGCGCGACAAGCGACGTGAATGCAGCATCGTCCGGCGCGGGGAAGACGCTGACGGTGACGGACGATACGTTGGAGAGCGAAGTGCTGCGCGCCTCTGCGGGACGGCCCGTGCTGCTCGACTGCTGGGCGCCTTGGTG
>JBAVPI010000869.1:0-2712 GCA_049692915.1 Pyrinomonadaceae bacterium | reverse complement strand
ACGCGGGCCAGAGCGGGCGCGCGTCGCCTGATCCACTCTGCCGGAGACTCCTCGCGGAGCGTCGCTCTGCTGTCCCGGCGTATGCGAGACACACGACGGCGGCGAGTTGAAGGCTGATCAGAATCAGGCCGAGACGGGATATTTTTCCGCGCATAGAATTTGTTGTCTCTAAACTCGAAGCCGTGTTGACAGTCCGCGAAGCCGTTTCAATAACGCGCGCAGGCGTTCTGATAATTCACTCAATCATGTGAAAGGCGGTGCGCTTCGACGTTGGCCGATGCTTCTATTTCAAGCCGCATGAAAAGTCAACGCCGCTACAGAGCTTCACGCTGAGAGTATGCGTCCGAGGGCTTGAGTCTGAAAGACGCGGTGTGAAAGTCTTGAGGTTGAAAGATGTGGTGTGAACTCGGATGCCCTCCCCGACGCTTTTCAGCCGACGAAAACAGCCGCCAGCTTTTCAACTCGAAAATTTACCTCGCAAGTTATCGCGCCCGACTCATTCTATGAGTACGTCAAGGGGCAAGTCGTCAATCATGCAGACCCTTCGGGGCGAAAGGTGGAGGTGTGTGATGAGGAAAGAGAACAGGTCTGCGGGCCGTTGCAGACTCGCCGTCGCGTGCGTGTGTCTGCTCGGCACGGGCGCGTTCGGCGCGCTGCAAACTTATCTGCCTGCGCCAGCCGTGGGCGCGAAAGTAAAGCAGGAAAAAATCACTGCGGGCGAGGGTCGGCAGGTGAAGATAGACATGAATAAGGCCGTCGCCGTCGCGCTGCCGGAAGAGATGAGCGAATTGAAGCCGGCCCGCTTTAAGACGAGCGACGGCAAAGAGGGATGGGCGCTGAAGATTCCCGGCAACCGCCCCATCGCGACGCCCGCTTACGCAGACGGCGTGATCTTCGTCGGCGGCGGCTACGGCTCGCACGAGTTTTACGCCTTCGACGCCGGGACGGGTGCGCTGCGCTGGCAAATGAAGACTTCCGACGACGGGCCGACCGCCGCCGTCGTCGAAGACGGCTACGTCGCTTTCAACACGGAAAGCTGCACGCTCGTCGTCGCCGACGCGAAGACAGGCAAAGTCGTCTGGGAGGAATGGCTCGGCGACCCGTTGATGAGCCAGCCCGCCATCTCGGAGGGACGCGTCTACATGGCGCACCCCGCGAACGGGCGCGGCGGCGCGGCGCACGCGCAACAAAACATCATGCCGCACGCGCAGGCCAGTGCGGCGTCGGTCATCAACAACACGAAGGGAGACCAAGCGGGCGGTCATCGTCTGTTGTGCGCCGACCTCAAAACCGGCAGACACATCTGGGAAAGTGGTATCACGTCCGATGTCATCTCCGCGCCAATCGTCTCAGGCGACAAAATTTACTTCACCTGTTTCGACGGCACGTCATACTGTCTCGACGCACACACCGGCGTGCAGGTCTGGAAGAAGACGAACGCGGGGACGAGCGCGCCGCTCGTGGCCGGCGGGCAGGTCTTGATGACGCAGAAAGAAGTTTCGGCGAACAACTCTTACGAGGGCATCAAGCGTCTGGACGCGGCGGGCGGGGCGGACAAGGATGCGAAGCTCATCGGCAGGGAAAAGGCCGACTACCTCGACGAGAGCAAGGGCGCGGGCGGCAACGCGGCGTTGACGAAAAACGCGCAGTCCGCGCTCGATTCTTCCGTCGGCTTCGGCAGCGCACCGGCGGCGGCCAATCTGGGCGGAGCGAAGTCGAACGTGGCGGTCAGCACGGTCGCGGGCGGCTGGGCGTATCAAGGCTCGCGCGCCGCATACAGTCGCGGGCGCATGATGAACGCGCAGGGACGTTACCTGAATTCGATTAACGCCGAAGACGGGCGCTTCGCTTGGCGCGCCGAGGTGAGCGGCACGGGGGTCGGCGAGAACGCACAGATTTTTTCGCCGCCCGCGCTGGGGCACGACTTCATGTATTTGAGCAGTTCGCTCGGCCATCTCGTCTCCGTCCGGCAGGACGACGGCGCGGTCGGTTTCCTTTACACGTTCCGGCAACCGATGGTCTTTCAGCCCGCGCTCGCCGAAGGCAACGTCTATGTGGGTACGAACAACGGCCTCCTCATCTGCCTCAAGACAGGCGACACGGACGCCGACGGCTGGTACGCGTGGGGCGGCAACGCGGAGCACAACAAGAACAAATGAAGCGAGACGGCGGGACACGGTCAATTCCCGATTCGTGTTTAGCCACTACCGATCCGTGTTTAGCCACACCGAGACGCGGGCGGGACGTGCATGAACCCTCTGCTGGTTCGCGCGTCCCGTCGCCGTCCGCTGCCGCCTCATGCCGACGGCTGGCGGCGGCAAAGATAGAGCGATGATTAACTCCCTATCATGTCGAAGTCAGTCCGCCTGCGGTCTGGCCTCGATTCGTCGAAAGGGCGACAAGTGTTGACAGGCGTGTTAGCTTTAACGTGCACACCGTTTGACGAAAGTTTATTTCCACGCTTTGACGCGGGCGTGCGTGCCGGGATGAACGGCGCTCGCGCAGAAATTCACGGGGACATCAAGGGGCCTCGCTTGCCATAGAGCAAGCGACAAGACTGTTGCGGGTCATCTGACGGATGCGCCTCTCTGCTCAACGACAACTCGAACTACGCACGCTGCTCGTCGTGGCCGTCGTCCTCGCCGCGACCGCCGCCGCTTGCCGCCGTGATTCGCCGCACGTCGCTCTGCATGTCGCGGGCACAGTCGCGCC
>JBAVPI010000868.1:0-1536 GCA_049692915.1 Pyrinomonadaceae bacterium | reverse complement strand
GTTCGCTCGCGCCCGGAGACCCCGCGCCGGTTGACCCGCTGAACCCGCTCGGCTCAAGCGCCGCCAACGTGACGGGGCGCTCCGTCCCGCACTGTGAGAATCTCGCTTACGACTCGCTCACGCTGTTTCAGATGATAGTTCGCGTCGGCACAAAGCCCGCGCTCGATTTCTCCGGGGCGTTCAAGTTTCGAGAGGAGACTGAGGCGGACGCGAGCGAGCGGTGGAATCCCCTGAATCTCGAAGGCTTCCCCACGCCGCACGAAGGTCTTCTGGAAGCGAAGGACGCACGAGGGGTGCTCAAGATTGAGACCGCCGCGTTTCGGGAGTTCGACACCGGCGACAGTGTTAATTTCAAGGTGACGAGCGCGCCGACTTTCGACTCTGACGATGCGCCGTTCACGGTTAACGACAAACCCGTCAGTGTCTATCTCGTGCCCGCGCTCTCGGCTTATCAACTCACGACGGGCGGCGCGGATAATGAGCCGGTCGCACAACTGGCGACGCGCGCGCACTCCTCTTACCCTTACGGGAGTGAATCGAACGGCGGCGACGTGACGGGGTGTCTTCTGAGGCGCACCCCTCTCGCCGCTTTCGTCGGCGGAGCAGGCTCATACCTCAGGCCGGAACTCACGAACCCCGCGCCCGCGGGGTCTCTCGTCGCCGTGATCATGCGAGACGGGGCAAGGTTTTTCGTGTGGCGAAGGACGGACGCGGCGGGCGTGCCTCAAGCGTCAGGCGGCACTCTACCGGGGTGCGATTATTGAGCAGGGGCGGCGGTAAAAGCGGAGACTCATTATTGAGTAAATCGTAACTGTTGATAAGAATACGATTATAGTCCCACATATTCCCAGTGCCACGGCTCGTAGTAGTAAGGGCGGAAGCCGAACTTGTCTGCGTTCCTGACGAGCCAGAGGTAAACCTTCGTTTTGACTTGCAGCTCGCGGTTCGCGTCTCTGGTCTCGACCGGCTCGCCGCCGACGTAGATGTCGAGGGCGCGTCCGGTGAAGTGCGGGCTGTTGACGGCGAGTCCGGCGCGGCCCGCGTTCGGCGACTGCCGGCGCAGATGTTCCTGATACTCGCGCGAGCGAAAGGCGGAGATGATTTTTAGATATTTCTCGTCGGGCGCGAGTGCGCCGCCCGAAGACGCCGCCGCAAGTCCGAGCGAGCGATCCGCCAATGCCGCCGCGACCATTCGCTTGTAGGCGGCGTAGGTCTCGCGTTCCACCTGCCGCAACTCGTCGGGCCGCGTCGGGTCGTAAAAATCCGAGACGGGCGCGATGAGCAATCTGTCTGGCGGCGGGGAAGATTTATCTTTCAGACGCACGCTCTGCCAGCCGGAAATTATCTGGTATAGAGTCTCTTCGTCGAGCACGCCGCTCGGCGCGAGTCCCGCCGACTGCTGCCAGTTGGCGAGCGAAGAAGCGAAGACGTTTGCATCCGCGCCCGTCTCCGTGCCGAGCAGGCGATTGAGGAGCGGCGTGTAGAGATACCAGCCGCGCTGCTGTTTGCCGCCGAATGCCCAACCGAGATCGCTTC
>JBAVPI010000867.1:0-1770 GCA_049692915.1 Pyrinomonadaceae bacterium | reverse complement strand
CGGTCGAGCACGAGCATGCGCGCCCCGTCGCGTTGTGCGGGCGGGTGCTGCGCGATCAGTTCTTCGGGGAGTTCGTAGTCGAAATCGGAGATTCTCATTCGCGTGATAAGAAATTAACAGGGATGGACGGGATGGACGGGATGGACAGGCAAATAATGAATGCGGAGCGATGAGTGATGAATTTGAAGACGGATGTTTTCTCCGTCATTCATCATTCCGCATTCATCATTCATCACTTCTTCCTTTATCCTGTCTATCCTGTCCATCCCTGTTAATAATTCTTTCGACAAAGGGAAACTAAGAGGGCGACGCGGGCGCTTCCGCCGCGAGTTCGGCGACGTTGTGTTCCTGATGAAGGACGACCGAGAGTTGCGCGCCGAACATGAGGATGAGGCTCGACACGTAGCTCCACGTGAGCACGGCGACGACCGCGCCGACCGAGCCGTAGAGTTGATCGTAGTGAAAGTATTGAAGGCTCCACGCGAAGATGTATTTGGCCGCCTCCCACAAAAGACCGGCGACGAGGGCGCTCGGCATCGTGTCGCGTAGCGTGACGCGACCGCTGGGGACGAGACGATAGACGACCGTAAAGAGCGCGATGGTGATGAGCGTGCTCGTCGTCGCGAAAATGATTTGCCAGAAAGCGTCGCCGACAATGCGCAGCCACGCCAGTTGGTTGATGACGCGAATCGGCAACTGGTCAATCAACTGCTGCAAGCCGACGAGCACCGACGTGAGAAACACAGAGACGATGAGCAGCACGCCGACGAGACCGATCATGCCGAGCGTCAGTGCGCGGCCATGCAGGAACGTGCGTGGCTTCGTGCCCCAGATGCGATTCAGTGCGCGCTCAATGACGGCGAAGACCCACGACCCGGCCCAGAGCGTGATGACGAGCGCGCTGATGATGCCGCCCGCCCCGACGTTCTCAAGCGAGCGCACCGTCGCGCGCAAAAATTCTTTCGAGCCGGGATAGACCTCGACGATGTGCGCCAGCATCTCGCTGCCCGCCGCGACCCAGTTGCCGACCGCGAGCAAGGCGAGGAGCGCCGGAAAGAGCGTCAGCAGTCCGAAGTAGCTCATCGCCGCGGCGGGCGTGAAGAGGTCGTTTTCGTGGAACTGGTGGACGGTGTGGCTGACGATGGTCGTCCACGGCGCGAGATTGCGCACGCCCCACCAGTTCCGCGTGAAGAAAGAGTTACGTTGTGACATGACACGCATGATCGAGCACGCGAACTCGAAAATTCGAGACGACGGAGCCGGAAAATTTACCGTGCAATTTCATCTCCCCGATTTTAGACGACAAAGGTGCATCCTCAAACCCGGCCACGCGCCGCAGCGAGTTCAAACAGCATCGCTTTCATGCTCAAGGCTTGGCCGTCGCGCCCGAACGGACTGCCGTGTCGCGCACAGCAGTTGGTGATGGACGTGACAACGCCGTCCTCGCTACGTCGAGCGACGCGAGGGCGCGCGGCACGGCTCGCTTGAAGGTGTGCGCCTCATCGAGCGCGCGTGCGAAGTCGAACGCGGACAGCTTGTCGAAGATGTCTTCGAGTTGAAACGACTTGCGTAGAAGATTGGTTCTGAACTCTTCTTCGCCGACGTGCACGACGAAATCGAGGCTCATCTCGCTCTCGAAATCTTCGACCGCGTCAGCCGCGCTGATGAAGAGTGGAAGCGTCTGCCACGCGCGCGACGAATCGAAAGTCGCAGCCGTCGCGATGATCAGGCCGAGCGCGGTGATGCGCGTCTCGTCGCCCTGCGTTAAGC
>JBAVPI010000866.1:0-9688 GCA_049692915.1 Pyrinomonadaceae bacterium | reverse complement strand
TTGACGATGCGGAAGCCCTCTTCTCTCTCCTGAAAATGTTGGCGCTTGAAGAGGCCGAGCAGCCCGACAATGCGCTCCATGTCGTTCGGATTGCTGTCGCCGGTCGCTGCCTGATAGACGAGACGCGGCTCGCGCACGCACGCCTCCGCCGCGACGGCGAGCATCACTGCGGCCACCTGATCAACGGGCGTAATGTCGAGGACGAGCTTCTCGTTGACGGGAATCTGCGTCTGCCCCTTGAGCGCGATGAAGATCAGCGGCGCGGTCGTCGTGAAACCCTCGTTCCAGCCGGGGAAGGGAAATTTGATCGCCGACTCGACGATTGAGGGCCGGACGATTGAGCGCACGACATCCGTTTCGGCGGCGACGAGTTGTTCGCCGAGGCTCTTGGTGTAAGTGTAGATGTTCGGCCAACCCCAGAACTCCGCGCGCTCGATGCCGAGTTCCGTGAGCCTCTCTCTCGTCCAGATTTTGCGCTCGCGCGCGACGGCGAGGCCCATCGCGTCGAGGTCGTCGGGGTTGCGCCCCTCTTCGATGAGACGCTTGCGCGCACTCTCGCGGAAGCGTGCGGCCTGCAAAGCGTCGCGCGCTTCGTCGCGCACACGCTCGGCCAGTTTCGCGCAGTCGCGGATTTCCTGCTCCGCCGAAAACTCGACGCCGGGAATCTCTTCACGACGCGGAAAGTAACCGACTACGGGGTCGCTCTCCCACACCGGCCCGGAACGGTTGCCCGCGACGAAGCAGGTCGAGATGTGGACGAGCGCGGGCCGCTTCATGCGCTTGGCGAAACGAATCACGTTCTGCGTGCCGACGACGTTCGTGCGGAGCGCGCTCTCAAGGGTCGGGTTGAAGGTGACGTTGCCCGCGCTGTTGATGAGCACGTCAATGTCGGCGGCGAGCGCCTGCGCATCAACTTCTGAAAGACCGAGATTGTCTTCACCAATGTCGCCGTTAACGATCCGTACCTTGTCGCGGATGAAATCCTCGAAGGCCGCACCGTAACGCTCGCGCATCGGGTCGAAGGGCGGCGCGGTGATGACGTTGTTCCAGAAGCGAGTCTCGGACTCTTCCTTCGAGCGCGCACGCACGGTCACGTACACGCGCCCGACGCCGGGGAAGCGGTCGAGCAGCATCGAGAGCGCGACCTTACCGACGAAGCCGGTCGCGCCGATGATGAAGACGTTTCGGTCTTGATAAATCTCTGTGGGCGATAATTTCATGTCATCAATGGAGCATCTGAAGTCGCGTCAGTTCTCTGCGACAGCGAACATCTCCGCCAAGTCGAGTTTGAAGCCGGGTAAGACTTCACCGGCGTCGAAAGTCTCTCCGATGCCGACGATACGCGAATCGAGTGGCGAGGCATAGATGGACACCGTCTTTCGTTTCGGGTTCACAACCCAGACGGCCCTTGCGCCCGCAGCGAAATAAAGCGCGACCTTCTCATCCATCTTCAATGTCGTGTTGCCGGGGCTGAGAACTTCAACAGCGAGGTCTGGAGCGAAGGGAATATATTTCTCGATGTTCTCTATTGTCTTCATCCGCGCGCGGCTGACGAACGCGATGTCCGCACCAAGCACCGTATCAGGATCACGTTCGACGAGAAAGCCGGTCTCTGCGCCAAAGGCGCGACCGAGTTTGTGTGCCGTGACGTGTTGAAGAATCATAGCTCCGAGCCATAGAGAGATGAGGCCGTGAGTTCCGCCGGTGGGGGACATGGCTCTTAATTCTCCTCGCACAAGTTCCGACCTTTGATCGTCACCCTCTTTAACTTGAGACATCAAGAGAAGTTCGTCGGCGGTCGTCAAATGTGTCGTCGTGCTCATCAGTTCACCTCGAATGCGTACATCTTAACTCATATCACAAACCGCAATCACGGGTTGATGGAGCATCGTGATTTCGGCGGAGCGTCCCATGTAGCTGCGGCCCATGGCGATGGCTTCGGTGAGATTGTCGGCGCGCTCCCATCCCATCATGGCGGGAACGTGCGCGTTCTCGGCCCCGGCGGCGATGACGTGCCCGACGTGTTGCCGCCCGTTCTCACCCCAGTACCACATGAAGAAAGGGTGCGCGCCGTGGTAGGCGTTGCCGCGCCGGTACATCTCGATGTAGCTGGGATTGTTGGCGAACTCGCGCTCGTACTTGTCGCGTAAAATATCGGCGTCGCGCGTCTCCGGCAGCAGGCGGTTGAAGAACTCTATGTAGCTAGGGTGAAAATTGTGGTCGAACTCGTCATAACATGGATGGTGCAAAATCAGCACGCCGCCCTCTTTAAGGAGAGGTTTGCCGCGGTACATATTGAAATGGTAGCCGAGCGCCATCACCTGCACGAGCAGCGGGTTCAAAATCGAATTGACGCTATAGGGCGACATGTCCGGCACGGGGCAGATGAGAATGTCGGCCTGACCTTCGATGGGCACGACGTACTGCTCCATGCTCTTGGCGATGATGCGGTCGTGGACGGGGTCGGTGCGCCCCGCGTGGCAGGCGATGAGTTCGTAGTTCGACTTGAGCGAGTTATACGCGGCGCGCTTGGCGGGGCGCGGCAGTTTGCTCATAGAGAAGCGCATGGCTTCATACTTCATGCGGTCGAAGGCCGAAAAGTTGTCCTCGTTGCGCGTCAGGAAATCGAGGTCGCCGCGGAACATGCGGTTGTTGATTGTCGTCTCGATGTGAAAAACGTTGATGTGCTCGTCCGCGATTTTGCCGACGCGGCTGATGCGTTTGTTCAACTCGGAGCCGGCCGGGTCCATGTAGCTGTTCGACTCGCGGATGGTCTGCGGATTGTGATGAGCGCGCAGCGACTCGTAATCGCAGAGGCCGACGCCGACGGATTTGTGCCCGCCGTTCATCGGCACGAAATTATAGTTGAGATAGATGAGCAGGTCGCTCTCGGCGGCGCGGCGGTTCATGCGCAGAGGCTCTTTATGGCGCGTCTAGCCGATGAGGACGAGGTTGCTCTGATCCTCCGCGTCGTGATTGTAGTAGCGGTCGGGGTAAAAGTCGTTGAAGATTTTCTGGCCCGACATGCGCTTCATCTCGGCCACGGTCATCTTGCGGTGGAGGGAGACGGCGATGATGATGTGGATGTCGTCAATGCCGTGGCCGTGCAACATCTCAAGCAGGATTTCGAGCGTCGTCTGGCGGATGTCGGGCGTCTGCATCGGCGGCAGCGGCATGCTGATGTCGTCCACCGCAATCGTCACCTTCATGCCCGGTTCGAGTTGCGCGAACAGAGGGTCGCAGTCGTGCGGGTGATTGAGCGCGTAGCGAATCGCGGCCTCGCGATTGACGAGACCTTTGAGCGGCTGATTCGGGTAGATCACGCGCGTGCCGACCGGCAAATCCTCAAGGATGAAGTCCATCCCGGAGGCGACGATGCGCGGCGCGCTGTCGCGATCAATGTAGATGACGGATTCGTGGACTTTGCGTCTTAGCTGTAAGCTCATGTTTTAGTAAATAGTGAATGGTGAATGGTGAAAATCAGTTGTTCTTTTGCCTGAGATGTTGGTCGAGGCCCGTGATGAGTCGCCCTATTTTATCAAGGGATGCTCTCAACTCTGTAAATCTGCTTTGGTCAATGTAGCCGAGGCGTTGAGCGATGAGAAGTTCAGTCTCCAGTTCGCTGGCAGAACCCTGTGCATTTAACAGAAAGTGGCTGAACTCTTTACCGGAGTGGCGCGCAGCACCTTCGGCTATATTTGCGGGCACGGAAACAGCAGCACGCCGAATTTGGGAACTCAGGCCGAACTTTTCTTCTTTTGGGAAATACTCTGTGGCTCTGTAAACATCTACGACAAAATCCATTGATTGACTCCAAGTCTCTAACTTTTCGTGTGGGCGCATAGTGAGCAACTCCTTTCATTCACTATTTACCATTGACTATTTACTTCAAATTAAGAATCGGCCAGTCATGGTGAAGCGCCGTCTGTTTGAGGCGCATGTCGGGGTTGACCGCCGCCGGATGCCCGACGATGGAGAGCATGGGCAGGTCGCTCATGCTGTCGCTGTAGGCGAACGATTCGTTGAGATTGATCTTCTCGCGCTCGGCGTAGGTGCGTATCCAAGATGCCTTCGTCGCCGACGCGAGCACGGGCGGCAGCAGTCTGCCGGTCGCCACGCCGTTGACGAACTCCAGACGGTTCGCCACGTAATCGTCAATGTTGAGATACTTCATCAGCGCGTCCACAGAGATGTCGAGCGCGCCCGTGACGACGACCTGACGCAGTCCGAGGCTGCGCGATTTTTCGATCAACTCGAACGTGCCGGGGAAGATGGCAGGCTTGAGCACTTCCTCGAAAAGCTTTTCCGAGAAGAAGCGCAAGCGGTCTTCCGACTCGCCCTTGTAGCGCTTGAAGAAGAGATCGTTGAAGACCATCCGGCTGTACTGATCCGTGACGGCGAAGACGGGCAGGCTCGCGAGCGTGGCGACGCTTTTGCTAATGCTGCGCAGAAGTCCCTGCTGATTGCGCGCGTAGAAGCCGAGCGTGTGCACGAGGTTCGTGCTCACGAGTGTGCCTTCAAGATCGTAGAATGCGGCGGCTGTCAAAAACGTCCTCCAAAAAGAATCCGTGCGCGCTTGAACGCGTGCCGGTGCTTGAAGTGTTTGGTGCTCTGTAAAACGTTGGACGAAAATCTTAACTCATTTTGTCACATTTTGGTAAATTGACCCACCTGTGCTTTCCGTCAATCACTGTTTATCATGCAACGCCGGTATGAAAATAATAAAATTCGTTCGCCGTCTAACGATCTCTTCGTCAATCGCCGCGCTACTGATCCTGACCATCTGCTGCGCGAAAAGTCCCGACCCGACGCCAGCGCCGACAATTTCGGTCACAGGGCTGCTGGCGCAGGCCGATCAACTTTACGCGGGGCGCGAATCTTTCGACCGCGCGCGTGAAGCCGTCGCCGTGCTGCGTCGCGCGCGCACAATTGATTACAGCAACTACGAGACGGAATGGAAGCTCGCGAAGTTTAACTATTATCTCGGCACTTACGGCACGGACGAGGCGGCGCGCAGCGAGGCTTTCCGGGATGGTGCGGCGGCAGGCGAAGCGGCTGTGAAGATCGAGCCGAACAAGCCTGAGGGCCATTTCTGGCTCGGCGCGAACTATGGCGGGCGGGCGCAGTTGGAGGGCGCGTTGACGGGTCTTTCGTCGGTCGAAGATATCAGAAGGGAGATGGAGACGGTCATCAAACTGGACGAAGGCTTTCAAGCGGGCAGCGCGTACATGGCGCTCGGTCAACTCGACCTCGAACTCCCCTCGATGCTCGGCGGCGACAGCAAACGCGCCGTCGAAGAGTTGGAGAAGGGTTTACGCTTCGGCGATCAAAATATGTTGCTGCGCCTGCATCTGGCCGAGGCTTATCTGTCCACGCGGCAGAGAGAGAAGGCGCGCGAGCAACTGAATTTCGTGCTCAAAATGAAGCCCGATCCTGATTACCTGCCGGAACAACAGGCAGCGTTGACAAAGGCGCGGCAACTCCTTGAAAAATTATAATTGATCTCGCTTCGCGCTTCGCACACCGGTAAATTAGCCCGCATCTTTGTACGATAAACACGAGAAGGGGGCGAGAAAATGTTTCTTGCCACCGCGTATTTTTGGCTCTCGTCGCTTGACCGCCGCGTGACATCGTGACATATTCGAGTCCCCTAATTCTTTCGTTTCGTCTTTGGTGAACTTTCCTCAACTGAAAAAACAGGCTGCGAGTCAATCAACGGTTGACGATAGTAGTTACATCAAGCGGGAATATTTTTTTGTCCAGCATCATTTCTTTTACTCCCGCTAAACGGTTTCATTACATGAAACGTGTCCACTTGCCCGATGGATTATGGGGCCGCGGTCTCACACCCGGCTCTCCACCTTCCAACCCACACAATTTACGGAGGAGAAATGAAGAGAGCGTTTGTGTCCACCTTTTTCCTGTGCGCCGCCGCACTGCTATTACTTCCCGCGCTTGCCCTCGGTCAGAGTAAGCCCATCATTGAGACACGTCAGGCCGTCAGGTTCGACGTGTCGCGTCCGTTGCGCGACATCGTGGCCCGTCCAGCCAAGACTTCACGCAGTGATTTTGAGCCGAAGAGATTCGGAACCGCCCCGTCCTCGCAATCCAACGATCCGGTTATTCAGTCGTTCGCAAGCCCGTCCATCGCCATCACCGCCGGACTCAATTTCGAGGGCGTCGGCGAAGGCATCAGCGGCTTTAACGTCAACGTCGCGCCGCCCGATACCACCGGCGACGTAGGCGACACGCAATACGTCCAATGGGTCAATCTCTCGTTCGCGGTCTTCGACAAGACTTCGGGCGCGATGGTCTATGGCCCGGCGGCGGGCAACACTTTGTGGAGCGGCTTCGGCGGCCCGTGTTCGACGAGCAACGACGGCGATCCGCTCGTGCAGTGGGATCAGTTGGCGCACCGCTGGGTGCTCACGCAGTTCGCCGTCCCCGGCGGCACTGCCGGTTATCATCAGTGCGTGGCGGTCTCGCAGACGGCTGATGCCACCGGCGCTTATAACCGTTACCAGTTCGACTACGCGGACTTCAACGACTACCCGAAAATGGGCGTCTGGCCCGACGCTTACTACGTCACCTATAACATGTTCCGCGGCGGCTCGACGTTTTCGGGCGGCAGAGTTTGCGCGCTCGACCGCGCGAAGATGCTCGCCGGTCAGGCGGCGACGCAGCAGTGTTTCCAGTTGAGCACGAGCTACGGCGGCCTCCTGCCTTCGGATTTGGACGGCAACACCGCGCCGCCCGCAGGCTCGCCGAATTACGTGTTGAACTTCGGCACGAACGCGCTCAGGATGTGGAAGTTCCACGTTGACTGGACGACCCCCGCGAACACGACGTTGACGGGGCCGACGAGCATTCCCGTCGCGGCCTTCACGACCGGATGCGGCGGCGGCACATGCATCCCGCAGCCCGGCACGAATCAGCAACTCGATTCGCTCGCAGACCGTTTGATGTACCGTCTCGCCTACCGCAACTTCGGGACGTTCCAGAATCTCGTCGTCAATCACACCGTCAAGACCGACACGACGAAGCGCGGGACGAAGACGGGCGTTCGCTGGTACGAACTGCGAAATCCCGGCGGGACTCCCACGGTCTATCAATCCGGCAGTTTCTCGCCCGACACGAACTACCGTTGGATGGGCAGCGCCGCGATGGACAAGGTCGGCAATCTTGCGGTCGGCTACAGCCTGTCGAGCGGCACTGTGAAACCGAGCCTGCGTTTCGCGGCACGCTCAGCCACCGACCCGCTCGGTACGCTCGGCTCCGAGACGAACCTGCTCACCGGCAACGGTGTGCAGACCACCGGCCTCGCCCGCTGGGGAGACTACAGCACGCTCAGCGTTGACCCCGTGGATGATTGTACGATGTGGTTCACGACCGAGTATCAGGCCGTCAACGGCACGTTCAACTGGCACACGCGCATCGCCAATTTCAAGTTGCAGGGCTGCCAGTAAAGTCGGCTTTAGCCGCCTGTCACTTTCTATTCAAAGGCCGTCCGGCAAACTCCGGGCGGCCTTTTTTTCATCGTATGATGAGAAAGCTTTTCATCGTATGATGAGAAGGCGATGGCCGCATGGATTTTCTCGACGTGATATGGTGAGCGGCTGACGCATCAGGTAAAGGAGAGCAGACGATGATCGCACCCAAAAACATCGCTACCGTTCTGGCATTCGTTTTTTCATTTTGCCTCGCAGTGTCGCTCCCGACCAGCGCCGCATCGGGGACGGCAAAGGCGGGGCGTCGCATCCCGAACGGCATCTGGGGCGGAACCGGCATACGCATGACCGTCGAGAATGACGGCGCGACCATCGAATACGACTGCGGCGGCGGCTCGATAGATGGGCCACTCGCCCTCAACCGTCGCGGCGGCTTTGACCTGAAAGGCAAGCACGCGAGGGGGCACGGAGGGCCGATCCGTCTGGGCGAGCCGTCGAACGAACAAACGGCCCGTTACACGGGAAAGGTGTCGGGCAAGGTGATGAACCTGACAGTGAAACTCGCCAACTCGAACGAAGCCATGGCGACCTACACGCTCCGGCAGGGCGTCGAGCCGCGGCTGCATCGCTGTCTATAAACTATTTGGCGGAACAATCTGCCTTCGCGCTCAGAAAGATGTTGGCTGATGTCTCATCCGCATTGTTCGTGTGAATCGTTCGAGAAGTTGGAGGGCGCGAGCGTTCCGGCCTACGTCGCCGCTTTTCTCGAAGATTTGGGAAAAGCCGATTCCGCAAAGAGTGATCGTTACCGATGTCGCGTCTGTGGGCGCGAGTGGGAGAAACGCTCTCCGGCAGACGCGGCGCAAGGTAAGCGGCCTTCGCTCGTGCGCGTGAGTTGAGCAACGCTTTTCGACAAACTTGCTGTCCAGTAAATTTTAAACTCACACGCCCGTCGCGCCGCGCCGCGCGATTAATTGGACGAACTGATTCGTCGCGGCATCCACACCTCATATCCCTCTAATCCGTCGAGCTTGAATGCGATAACTTGCGTAAGATGTCAAATTTATCGCACGAAAGCACCGGCCCTCTATAAAATCACGCGACTAAGAGCTAAGATGTGGACACTGTGAAAATAGCGACGTGGAATGTAAATTCAGTTGTGGCGCGTCTGCCGCTCGTCTTGCGCTGGCTCGAAGCCGCGCGCCCGGACGTTTTGTGTTTGCAGGAGATCAAGTGCGAAGCGCCGCGCTTTCCGTCGAGTGAGTTCGCCGAACTCGGCTACCGCGCGGAAATTTACGGGCAGCCGACTTACAACGGCGTCGCCATTCTCTCGCGCGTGGCGTGCGAGGATGTGCAGCGCGGCTTTCCGGATGACGAAGAAGGCGCGCACGCACGCCTGCTCGCGGCGACCGTCGGCGGCGTGCGCGTCATTAACGTCTATGTCCCGAACGGGCAGGCGGTCGGCACGGATAAGTTCGATTTCAAACTGCGTTGGATGCATCGCCTGCGCGAGTATCTGGACGAGGAATGCTGGACTGATGCGGACGTGCTGTTATGCGGAGACTTCAACGTCGCGCCGGAGGACGCGGACGTACACGACCCGGAACAGTGGCGCGGGCGAATCCTCTTCAGCAAGCCCGAACACGCGGCGCTCGCGGAGATTAAAGACTGGGGATTCGTGGACGCGTTTCGCGAGCACACGAAGGGGAGCGGTCATTATTCTTGGTGGGACTATCGCGCAGGCTCGTTCAGCCGCAACACGGGGCTGCGTATTGATCACGTCTGGGTTTCCGAGTCGCTGGCGGCGCGCTGCACCGCTTGCCGGATTGATAAAGAGCCGCGCGGGTGGGAGCGTCCGTCGGATCACACGCCGGTGATGGCGACCTTCTCTTGAGGACTTCGGGACGAGCCTTGCGACGGGGAGCAAGGGGTAAAATGATGTACGACGAAAAGGGGCGAGGCCGAAACGGTTGGATGGCAGTCTTGATGCCGTCGGTCGTGGTCGTGTTGTTCGAGTTGCTGCGCTTTCGTCTCACGCCTCCGACCGCGGGCGGGCTGGCTTTTCTGGTCGGCATCATGCTCGCTTACTGGTTGTTCCCGAAGACGCGACTCAGCATGGCGAAAATCGTCGCCGCCGCCGCGCTCGCGCTCGTCGTCACGCTGTTGATGCGGCTGGTGATGCCGCACGCCGTATAGTTAAGGGGGAAGGGATGAGCGGAAAAGAGAAGGAAGCGTTGATG
>JBAVPI010000865.1:0-3494 GCA_049692915.1 Pyrinomonadaceae bacterium | reverse complement strand
ACCGAAGACCCGGACGTGGTGCAGGGCCGCCAGCCAGTCGCCGCTCCCGAAGAGCCGACGGCTGAGACTTGGGAGGCCGTCCCCGTGACCGAAGAGCAGCGGCGTAACGGCATCAACGTCATCCCCGCGGGGATGCGCCCGCGCGTCGTCTTGCGCTACGGCGACAACAAGGATTTGCTCGTCTCCGGCCTCATCGAAGGCGGCGGCGAAATCGCGCAGCACGCGGCGGTGATTGACGTGCCGGTCGAGGCGGGCCACGTTCTCCTCTTCTCGAACAACCCGGTCTGGCGCGGCGAGACGAAGGGCAGTTATTTCCTCGTCTTCAACGCCATTCTGAACTTCGACAATTTGAACGCGGGGAGGAAGGCCGCAGAGTAAACAACTTTGCCCTCCATTAATAAAAGGTCGGACGTGAAGGCGAAGCGACCGCGCGGCCAACTGCTGCGCGTGCTCGGCCTCACGTTCGGCCTTGCCGTCATCATCGGCAACACCATCGGCGCAGGCATCTTGCGCACACCGGGCGATGTGGCCGCGCAACTGCCCCGTCCCGGCCTCTTCATCGGCGTGTGGGTTTTGGGCGGACTCTACGCGCTGCTCGGCGCAATCTCTCTGGCGGAACTGGGGACGATGCTTCCGCGCTCAGGCGGGCAGTACGTTTACGCGCGGCGTGCGCTCGGCGACTACGCGGGCTTCATCGTCGGTTGGAGCGACTGGCTCTCGACGTGCGGCACGACCGCCGCCGTCTCGCTCGTCATCGGCGAATACCTCGGCGTGCTGTTTCCCGCGCTCGACGGGCAGTCGGTCGCAATCGCCCTCACGGTCACGCTTCTTTTCGCCGCCCTCCAATGGCGCGGCATCGAGTGGGGCAGCCGCACGCAGAACGTGACGAGCTTGCTCAAGACGCTCGCCTTCGTCGCGCTCATCATCGCCTGTTTCGCGCTCGGCGGCGGGAACGTTCAAGCTTCGGACGCGCCGCGACTCGCGACGCCGACCGGCCTTCTGTTTCTGCTCGCCTTGATGAAGTCGCTGCAAGCTGTGATTTACACTTACGACGGCTGGGCGGGCGTCCTCTATTTTAGCGAGGAGGTGCGCGACCCGGCGCGCGACATCCCGCGCTCGCTCTTCGGCGGCGTGCTGCTCATCATCGCCATTTATCTGCTCGTCAATCTCGCGCTGCTCTACGTCCTGCCCGTCGCGCAGTTCGCGGGCAAGGAACTGGCCGTCGGCGCGGCGGCGCAAATTATCTTCGGCGACTACGGCGACCGCGTCATCCGCGCGCTCGTCATCGTCTCTCTGTTGAGCGGCATCAACGCCTATCACCTGATGGCGACGCGCGTCCTCTTCGCGATGAGCCGCGACGGACTTTTTTCCATGCGGGCGGTGCGCGTCAACCGTGGCGGAACGCCGACCGTCGCGCTGTTCGTGAGCGCCGCCGTTTCAGTCCTCTTCATTCTCCAGAGCCGTACCTTCGCGAAACTCATTGACGCGCTCGCCTTCTTCTTCGTCGCCAATTACGCGATGTCTTTCCTCTCGCTGTTCATTCTGCGCCGCCGCGCTCCCGAAGCCGCGCGCCCCTATCGCGCGTGGGGCTACCCTTGGACGACCGGCCTGTCGCTCGCCGGTTCGCTCGTCTTCCTCGCAGGGGCTGTCGCGGGCGACCTCGCAGGCGAGACGCGGAGCAGCCTCTATGCGCTCGGCCTGCTGGTCGTGAGTTATCCGGTCTATCTCCTGCTGCGGAAGATGTCCGGCGACGACGACGACAAGAGCACACTGCCCGCGAGGTGAGCGATGAATCCTGAGAGCGCGCGGCCCGACACAAGCACAGACAGCAACATCGTCATCCGTGACATAGAGTCCATCGCCGAGATGCGCGAGGTTGAGGAGTTACAGAAAATCGTCTGGGGATTCAGCGACCGCGAGATCGTGCCCGCCTTCACGCTCAAGCCGACGACGGACGCGGGCGGCATCCTCGTCGGCGCGTTCGACAAAGAGGTACTCGTCGGCTTCGCCTACGGCTTCGTCGGGCACGAGCGCGGGCGCGCATACATACATTCGGACATGCTCGCCGTCATGCCGCAATACCGCAACCGGCGACTCGGCTACAAGCTCAAGCTGGCGCAGCGCGAGAGGACGCTCTCGCGCGGATTGACGCGCATGACGTGGACGTTCGACCCGCTCCAGAGTCGCAACGCGTATCTCAACTTCGCGAAGCTCGGCGTCCTCTCCGATTCTTACGAGGTCAACTACTACGGCGCGGAGACGACGAGTTTTCTCCATCGAGGCGTCGGCACAGACCGGCTCTTCGTGACGTGGCTGCTCGACAGCGTGCGTGTCGAAAAACGGCTCGACGACGAGTCCATGCACGTCGCCGCGCCCGTCCCGCCTCTCGACGAACCGGCCACGCTCGTGCGGGTGCGGCGAGACAATGCGCCCGAACCCGATCTGGCGAACCTCGCGCTTTTACCCACGCTGCTCGCGCTTGAAATCCCCGACGACATCGGAGCATTGCAACGTCAGACGCCCGCGCTGGCCGCGCAGTGGCGCGAGACTACGCGCGTCGCCTTCAACCGTGCGCTGGCCGCCAATTATCTCGTCGAAGATTTTGCACGCGCGTCGAAAGACGGGCGACCATACGGAATTTATCTGCTCAGACATGGCGGCGAGATCAAGGATTGACGGGCACGGACACTCAACGGACGGCGAAGGCCGGTCGAAGCGTCTGCGGCGGCGAGTCGCCGGGGTAGAGAACTTGTTCGAGGAAGAGGCCGGAGGGTGGAGCCGTCCACGCGGCTGGCGCGTTGTTGTAAGTTTCCAGTAGCGCGCGAAAGTCCGCGGGCGTCAGATCGCCACGGCCCATCTGGACGAGCGCGCCGACGATGCGCCGCACCATCTTCCAGAGAAAGTGGCTCGCCCCGATGCGTATCAGGATGAGATCATCGCTCGCGGACAGACGCGCCTCCGCGACCTCGACGACGGTGGAGTCTTGATCCGCGCGTCGCTCGCAGAAGGAGCGGAAGTCGTGACGACCCAAAAGCGATGCGCAGGCCGCCGTCATCAACGCGACATCCAGCCGGTCTCTGACCCACCAGACGTAAGGTTTGCCGAAGGCCGTGCGACGCGTGGAAATCTGATAGAGATAATAGCGCGCGACGGCGTCGTGGCGCGCGTGGAAACGCGCGTGCGCGTGCTCAATTTTGAGGATGTTGATGTCGTGCGGCAGAAGAGTGTTGAGTCCGACCTGTAGCCCCCGCGCGGTGTGAGCAGCGGTGTTCGCGCCAGTGTTGAGATGCGCGACCTGACGGAGCGCGTGCACGCCCGCGTCCGTGCGACCTGAGCCGCCGATCTCCGCTTTGGTCTTGAGAAAACTTTCGGCGGCCTTGATGAGTTCGCCCTGCACCGTCCGCGCGTGCGGCTGCACCTGCCAGCCGGAATAGCGCGTGCCGTCGTATTCGATCTCCAGCTTCCAATTCTGCGAGGGCCGCGCCCGCTTCGCC
>JBAVPI010000864.1:0-9314 GCA_049692915.1 Pyrinomonadaceae bacterium | reverse complement strand
TTGCCATGTGGCGCGGCACTTCGATGGCCTCGCCGCTCGTCGCGGGCGAAGCGGCGCTCATGCGCGCGGCCTTCCCCGACATGAGTCCGCTTCAAGTCGCGGAACAGATCAGAGAGACGAGCGTCAGGCTGCGCAACGAGGACGTAGATCGGCGCGTGGACATGGCACAGGCGTTACTTTCCGCTCCGCGCTCCGCGACCAACCCGATCAACGACACGAAGAATTTCGTCCGTCAAAATTATCTCGACTTTTTTAACCGCGCGCCGGACGAGAGCGGCTTCAACTTCTGGACGGGCAGCATTGAAACTTGTCCTGCCGACGACGCGGCCTGCCGCGAAGTGAAGCGCATTGATACCTCTGCGGCCTTCTTCCTCTCCATCGAGTTTCAGGGCACGGGCTATCTCGTCTATCGTCTGCACAAGGCGTCTTTCGGCGACATGCCGCGCTACGAAAAGTTCATGCCGGACACGCAACGCATCGGGCAGGGCGTCGTGGTCAACGCGCCCGGCTGGGAGGCGAAGATCGAAGATAACAAGCGCGCCTTCGCCGTCGAGTGGGTCAATCGCCCTGAGTTCAAAAGCGCCTTTCCTGACAACACGACGCCCACAGCCTTCGTTGACAGGCTCTACTCCAATGCAGGCGTCGTGCCGTTCGATGTCGTGCGCAACGCGCTCATCGCCGAACTGACGGCGAACAACACGGCGGCGGGACGCGCAGGCGTGCTGCGCAAGGTGGCCGATGGCCCGGAAATGGTCGGTGGTGAATTCAAACGCGCCTTCGTCCTCATGCAGTACTTCGGCTATCTCAGGCGCAACCCCGACGATGCGCCGAACACCAACCTCGACGGCTATAACTTCTGGCTCTCGAAGCTCAACGAATTCAACGGCGACTACCGCCGCGCTGAGATGGTCAAGGCATTCATCACCTCCAGCGAATACCGTGAGCGCTTCGGCCCGCAATAAGCGAGATAAGTCAAAAGTTAAAAAGTTTCAGGGGCGAAAGTGAAAGGAGAATATCTGCCTTTCACCCTCGCCCCTGAAACTTTTTTTCGGACTTTAATCTTCCCGTGTATTTTTTCTCGTGCGCCGCGCACTGTTCAAATGCCAAGCCGCCGCGCTGCTTTCTTTCTCGGCTTTGAATCGGCGAATCTTGTCCGGGTCTGGGGACAAAAGAAGTGGGCGATGAAACGCCGGCTTCGAGATCGAAAGCACGGGCGGGCGGCAACTGGCGTGGGCGAGCCGTCACGGGGAGAAGGGACGCCCGCGCCGGTCAGGCGACGCGGTCGCGCTGGCCGCGTCGCCACCCTTATCAGGGATGAGGGGAGAAGGATGAAGAAAGTCATGTGCTTTCGCTTCATCTTTCTCCCCTCATTTGTTGTTCTAGGCCGCTACGCCGCGCCGTGCGTTTTGAACCACGCGAGGAGTTTTTGCCAGCCGTCCTCCGCCGCCTCTTTGTTATAGCTAGGACGATAATCCGCGTGGAAGCCGTGGCCCGCCTGCGGATAGACGACGATCTCCGACGCGCTCTTTCCCTTTTTCAAAGCGGCGCGCATCGCCTCGATTGAATCCTGCGGGATGCCCTGATCCTTCGCGCCGTAGAGTCCGAGCACGGGAACTTTCAACGTGGCCGCGATGTCAACGGGTTGCTTCGGCTGCAAGGGATTGGGCTTCTGCGCGGCGCTCGTGACGAGTCGTCCATACCAAGCGACGCCCGCGTCGAGTTTCGGGTTATGCGCCGCGTAGAGCCACACGATGCGTCCGCCCCAGCAGAAACCCGTGATGCCGAGCCGCTTCGTATCGCCCTTGCCCGCCGCCTTCGCGTAAGCCGCCGCCGCATCCAAATCCGACATGACCTGCTCGTCCGGCACCTTCGAGACGATCTCCATAATCTTGCTCATCTCTTTGGCCTGCGCCACGTCTCCCTGTCTGGCGTACAACTCCGGCGCAATCGCCATGTAGCCGCGCTTGGCGAAGCGACGACAAATATCCTTGATGTGTTCGTGAACGCCGAAAATTTCCTGCACGACGAGCACCACGGGAAAATTCTTGCCCTTCTCCGGCATCGCGCGGTAGGCGGGAATCTCTCCGTCGCGCACGGGAATCTTCACTTCTCCGGCGACGAGTCCGTTCGCGTCCGTGGTAATCACCGTCTGCCCCGTAACGGGTTGAACGGCGAGCGCAAAGCCCGCGGCCAGAGTCGTCACGATGAACCGCCGCCGCGACAACCCGGTGTCGGGCAGTAAACCGATCAAGTCTTCATGCATTGTGGTCGTTGCTCCTCCGAGAAATTATTGCACCACACTTTAACGCAGACGGCTTGATAGACAAAAGACTTGAAAGCGTCGTCCGCGCCGCCGGATGGACGTGTTGACTCGCACGTGGATTTGGCGTAGAAATTCTTGCTGAAATTATCCTTCCGGGTGACGGGCAATTCTGATGAAATCATTCTTCTTCGCATACGTGCTCTTCGTCTGTCTCGTGTTTGCGCAGGCGGGTTGCAGGTCAAAAGTGGCACAGTCGAACGACAACGCGGCATCTCCCGTCGCAGGCGAAACGGGCGCGCAGAGTTCGACGGGCGAAGGCAGCGGTGATGCGCGGGCGCTCGTTCAAAAGGGGAAAGAGGCTTACAAGAACGATCACGACGAAGAAGCGGTCGAGGCTTTCAGGGAAGCCGTCCGGCTCGACCCCGGCTACGCCGAAGCGCATTACCGGCTCGGCCTCGCTTACGCGGCAATCGAGAATCGCGACGAGGCCGACAAGTCGTTCGAGGAGGCCGTGAAGGCTTACCGGAAAATCGTCGAGCGCGATTCTAAAAACGCCGAAGCGCAGTTCTTCCTCGGCCTCTCTTATAACAAGCTGCACAAGTATGAAGAAGCGGTGCGCGCCTTCAAAGAGGCCGCGAAGATCGCGCCCGACGACGACGATAAGCAGTACGAGTTGGGTCTGGCGAGCATGAAACTGGCGCAGTACAAAGAGGCCGCCGCCGCCTTCAACAAGGCGCTGGAGATTAACCCGGACAACTTCCCCGCCAGCGATGCGCTGGAGCAGGCCAAGAGCGGCCTCCAACGCGTCGAGGATTTTCAGAGGCAGCAGGAGAAGTTGAGAAAGCCGCAGGAGACCAGACCCGGCCAGACCGCCAGCACCAACTCCACGACGAATGCGAACGGTAATTCCAACACGACTCAAAGCACTAATGCCAACACGGCCCCGCCGCCACCGCCGCCGCCGCCGCAAAGGTGAGCGCGCGACCGTCGCAAGTTTTAGTCGCCTACGGATTGGCGAATCAGGACGGACGTTAAAATTTCAGGGCGGGCGTTAAGATTCCACAGCCCCGCGAGTTTTCGTTTGACATGAAAAACTTTCAGCCGCGCCGAACTTCCACGCTCCTCCTGTTCGCCCTTTGGCTTCTGCTCTCGCTGACGCTGAGGGCGCAGCCGCCCGTCGTTAAGAACGCGGCGGAGACGGAACTCGCGTTGAAGAAGCTGAACGTGATGGGCAGCGTCCTCTACGTGGCCGCGCACCCGGACGACGAGAACACGGCGCTGCTCGCCTATCTCGCGGGCGAGCGCGGCGTGCGCACGGGCTATCTGTCTTTGACGCGCGGCGACGGCGGGCAGAATCTGCTCGGCACGGAGAAGGGCGAACTGCTCGGCCTCGTCCGCACGCAGGAACTGCTGGCGGCGCGTCGCATTGACGGAGCGGAACAGTTCTTCACGCGCGCCGTTGACTTCGGCTTTACGAAGTCGCCCGACGAAACCCTGCGCATCTGGAATCACGACCTCGTGCTTGCCGACGTGGTGTGGGTCATTCGCAGCTTTCGCCCCGACGTGATCATCACGCGCTTTCCCACCACAGGCGAGGGTGGGCACGGCCAGCACACCGCCTCAGCCATCCTCGCCACTGAAGCCTTCGACGCGGCGGGCGACCCCGCGCGCTTTCCCGAACAACTCAAGTACGTCGGAGTCTGGAAACCGAAGCGGTTGCTCTGGAACAGTTTTAACTTTCGCCCCGGCGAGCGCCCCGCCAATTTTCAGAGCCTCGCCATCGCCGACGTAGGCGCTTACAACTCGCTCCTCGGAAGGTCTTACACGGAGATTGCCGCCACGAGCCGCAGCATGCATAAGAGTCAGGGCTTCGGCGCGGCGGAGCGGCGCGGCTCAGCCCCCAACTATTTCGCCAACCTCAAAGGCGACGCGCCCGGCAAAGACATCCTTGACGGCGTTGACCTCACTTGGGCGCGCGTCCCCGGCGGCGCGGCTGTCGGAAAACTGCTGGAAGAAGCGGCGCGCGCTTACCGGCCAACCGACCCCGCGGCGATTCTGCCTCTGCTCTTGCGCGCACACGCGGAGATGGGTCGTCTCGTCGCCGCCGATCCGCTCGTCGCGTTGAAGCGCGGCGAACTGCTGGAAGCCATCCGCGCCTGCGCGGGTCTCTGGACGGAGGCCATCGCCGCCGAAGCCTTCGTGACGCCGGGCGGCGAATTGAAAATCAACGCGACGCTCGTCAACCGTTCCGACTTCCCCCTCCGGCTCGAAAGCATCGGGCTGCCTGACGGCAACGCGCCGCGCGCCATCAACGCCGACCTGAAAAGCAATCAACCGCTCACGGTCGAGTTGAGCGTGCGCGTGCCCGCCGATGCCGGGTTCAGTCAACCTTACTGGCTGCGCGCGGAACACGGTCAGGGCACGTTCGAGGTCGGCGATGCCCGACTCGTCGGCTCGCCGCAGAACGCTCCGGCGATACCTTTGACGCTCAACATGACGGCGGGCGACGCGGGCGAGAAACTCGTCTTCGAGATACCGGCGCAATTTCGCCGCACAGACCCCGTGAGGGGCGAAGTCTATCGTCCCGTCGAAATCGTCCCGCCCGTTGTCGTCAACCTCGAAGAAAAGGTCGTCGTCTTCCCCGACCGGCAACCGAAGAAGGTGCGCGTCAGCTTGCGCAGCAACGTGGCGGGCGAGACCTCCGGCAAGCTCAAACTGCGTCTGCCCGAAGGCTGGCGCGCGACGCCCGAAGCCGCGAACATCTCACTCAGGGAGAAGGGCGAGGAACAGAACACGACGTTTACGGTCACGCCCGCCGCGACGCAGGCAGCGGGCGCGCTCGCGGCGGAGTTCGAGAGCGGCGGAAAACTTTTCACGCGCGGCCTGCTCGAAATTGATTACCCGCACATCCCTCGCCAGACGCTCTTTCCCATCGCGAAGGCGAAGCTCGTCCGTCTCGACTTGCAGAAGCGCGGCGCACAGATCGCTTACATCATGGGTTCAGGCGACGAAGTGCCGGACGCCCTCAGGCAAATCGGCTATGGGGTGACGCTCCTTTCAGACGGCGACCTCGAAGCGACGGACTTGAAAAAATTTGATGCCGTCGTCACCGGCGTGCGTGCCTATAACACGCGCTCCGCACTGCGCGCCGCGCAGAAGCGTCTGCTTGATTACGTCGAAGCGGGCGGCACGCTCGTCGTGCAGTACAACACGCCCGACAACTCGCTCGCGGGCTTACGGCTCGGCCCCTACCCCTTCAAACTCTCGCAGGATCGCGTGACGATTGAAGAAGCGCCGGTCAAAGTGCTCTTGCCGGACGACGCTCTGATGAATGCGCCGAACAAAATCACGCCCTCTGATTTCGACGGGTGGGTGCAGGAGCGCGGGCTGTATTTCGCGAGTGAGTGGGACGAGAAATATCAAACGCCCTTCGAGAGCCACGACCCCGGCGAGAAGGAGTTGCGAGGCTCGACGCTCGTCGCGCGCTACGGCAAGGGCACGTACATCTACACCTCGCTCGCGTGGTTCCGGCAGCTTCCCGCAGGCGTCCCCGGCGCATACCGACTCTTCGTCAACATGATTTCGGTGGGCAAGTAGGCCGGACTTATTTGACAGGCGCGACTGAATGGCTGACGACACCCGACAGACGACGAAGCCGCCGCACATGCAAGAGCCGCCGCACATGCAAGAGCCGCCGCCGTTCGGACGAAACTGGGCGACGCTCTACGCCGTCGTGCTCGCGAATCTCGCCGTGCTCATCGCACTCTTCTATCTGTTCACGAGGTGGTTTTCGTGAGGCCGCTCGACTGGCTCGTCCTGTGCGCCTCGCTCGCGGGGATCGTCCTCTACGGCATCTGGAAGGGGCGACGCTCGCGCGACCTCGACGACTATTTGGTGGCCGACCGCTCGATGCGCTGGCATCACGTCGCGCTCTCGATCATGGCGACGCAGGCCAGCGCCATCACTTTTCTCTCGACTCCCGGACAAGGCTACGCCGACGGCATGCGCTTCGTGCAGTTCTATCTCGGCCTGCCCGTCGCGATGGTCGTGCTTTCAATCACGGTCGTTCCCGTCTATCGCCGCCTCAAGGTTTACACCGCCTACGAATATCTGGAAGGCCGCTTCGACTTGAAGACGCGCACGCTCGCCGCCTCTCTCTTCCTGCTTCAGCGTGCGCTCTCGACGGGCGTTTCGATCTACGCGCCGTCGGTCATCCTGTCGGTCATCATGGGTTGGGATATTCGTCTGGTGATACTTTTAATCGGCGGGATGGTGACGATTTATACGACCATCGGCGGCGCGCGGGCCGTGGACAACACGAACTTCCAACAGTTTCTCATCATCATGGGCGGGATGCTCGTCGCCTTCCTGACGCTCGTGTGGCTGCTGCCGGCGGACGTATCCCTGACAAACGCCCTGCACGTCGCGGGCAAACTCGGTCGCCTCAACGCGATTGATTTTTCCTTCAAACTCGACGCGCATTACCACTTCTGGCAGCCGCGTTTCTGGGCGGGATTCAACGAACAATATAATTTCTGGTCGGGACTCGTCGGCGGGTGCTTCCTCGCGCTCTCCTACTTCGGCACGGATCAATCGCAGGTGCAGCGTTACCTGACGGGCGAGTCTGTCACGCAGAGCCGTCTGGGACTGCTCTTTAACGGCCTCGTCAAAGTGCCGATGCAGTTCTTCATCCTTCTGCTCGGCGCGATGGTCTTCGCCTTTTATCAGTTCACGCAGCCGCCGATTTTTCACAACCCGGTTGAAGTGAACAAGGTGCTGTCGAGTCCGCACGCCGCCGAGTTTCGCGCGCTCGAAGCGCAGTACGGTGAAGCGTTCACGATCAAGCGCGACGAGGCGCGCAAACTCGCGGCGGCGATTGATGCGGGCGCGGACGGCGAGAGGGCGCGAGCCGAAAACGCTTTGCAGATGTCGCAGATACTATCGGACGAGATTCGCGCCGACGCCATCAAGTTGATAAAGGAGAACGACCCCGACGCGAACACGAGCGATACGAATTACGTCTTTCTCAACTTCGTCATCCACTTCATGCCTGCGGGCGTCGTCGGGTTAATCTTCGCGGCGGTCTTCTTCGCTTCAATGTCCTCGACCGCCTCGGCCTTGAACGCGCTCGCCTCGACGACCGTGATAGACGTGTACCGCCGTCTCGTCAAACGCGACGGGAATGATCGCTCCTACTTCATCTTCTCGAAACTGGCGACGGTCTTCTGGGGAGCGTTCTCCGTCGCGTTCGCCGAATACGCCGGACATCTAGGCTCGCTTATCGAGGCCGTCAATCGCCTCGGCTCGCTCTTCTACGGCACGATGCTCGGCATCTTCCTGCTCGCCTTCTACTTCAAGCGCATCGGCGGCACGGCCACCTTCGTCGGCGCGATCATCGGCGAGGCGGTCGTGCTCTACTGCTTCTTCTACACGCCGCTCGCCTTTCTCTGGTACAACGTCGTCGGCGCGCTCGTCGTCATCATCGCGGCGCTCGCGCTCAACCCGCTTCTGCACCGCGACGAAAAAGTGAGGGCGGCGGGGTGACAAAAGAGCCGCTTGCTCCGCTTCACTCCGTCCGCCCTCTTTGTTGTTTCGTCTCCGTTAACCGAAGGCGATGCTACATCTTTCCGGCCTTCATGTCGGCGACGCGCTTCTCGAAGCGTGTGGTGTCAATCTTGTCGGCCTTGCCGCGTGCGATGGCCTGATCGGCGACGGTCGCGGCCTCTTCCTTGCGGCCTGCGGCGTAGAGGAATTGCGCCTTGGTCGCGAGATTCTGAAAAGTCTCTTTGACCTTTATGGATTGGTCAGTCCACTTCAGCGCCTCCGGCCAGTTGTCGTCGCCGGCGTACCGGTTGGCAACCTGCAAGGGGATTTCCCAACTCGTCGGGTTCGCGGCCACGGCGTCGTTGATCTTCCTTATCATCAACGCGTTCACGTCCTTAACCTCGACCGTGAAGGGCACGCGCAGACGCTCCCAGCGGAGCACGACCTGCGCGGAGTTCGGCGTGACGGAGGGAATCTCGAAGTTCAGCCACTCTTCGTTTTCGGCGACGGTCTGCGGCTTCGCCTTGACGCGCAAGGTGTCCTTCTTCTCGTCATAGCTGAAGCTGCCCCACTGTCCCGCGTCGCTGTTGAAGATGAACGTCCATTCGTCTTTGCCGGGGATGGTGTGCAGGCTGTAAGTTCCGGCGGCGAGACTCTGCCCGTTAATCAGCACGTCGTCGCTGACGGTGAAGGTCGTCGCCTCGTTCGCGCCGGTGCGCCAGACGTGGCCGTAAGGGACGATGGGCGCGTCCTTCAAGCGTGCGCGCGAATCGTCGAGCGTCGCCGTGCCGGTTGTCGCCGCCGCGGGCGCGTCGCCCCAGATTTTTCGTCCCTTCATCGCGGGACGGCTGTAGGTAATCGTCATGTCCGTGACGCCAATCGTCTGCATGATGCTGGCCTTCGGACTCGGTCGCGGCAGACGCACCGACGGAGCGTTCTGCGCCGACGCCAGCGAAGCGACGCACAAAACGAGCAGCAACGCGAAAGTCGAATTCAATTTATGTCTCAGGGGATTCATGTTATCTCTCCTCGTGAAATCGTTGGATAAGGGCGCACACAATATGCGAAGGCGCGGCCTCGTCTTCTAACCCTTTGTGGTAGCGCGCCGTCCGCCGACGGGCGGCACAAGTATTCGATGCGGCAGATGTTATCAAAAAACGTTCGCGGTGTCTCACACAGGTTGTAAGATGACGGCGGACACTACGTTGATCGGACGAGCGAGGGGTGCATGACGAAACTAACGGTCAAGGCGGGTTGCTGCGGCTTCCGTTCGGCGCAGAGCGAGTACACGGCGCTATTCTCCGTCGTCGAAGTGCAGCACACTTTTTACCAGCCGCCGCGCATCGAGACGCTGCTGCGCTGGCGCGCAGAGGCTCCGAAGAATTTCGAGTTTACGATCAAGGCGTGGCAACTCATCACGCACGAAGCGCGCAGCCCGACCTACCGGCGACTGAAGCGCGAGCTGACCGAAGAGGAGCGCGCGGGGTGCGGCGCGTTTCGCCCGACC
>JBAVPI010000863.1:0-1705 GCA_049692915.1 Pyrinomonadaceae bacterium | reverse complement strand
GAGCCGCACTCTCGAACATCGCAATTCATCCAGGCCTCTCGCTGTCGAAGATCAAATCACACGCTTGATCTTTAGCTGACGTTAATCCCTGAACTTGTCGGGGACGACGGGCGAGTCAATCAGGACGTTGTTTGCGCTCAGCGTCGTGGATGTGGAACGCTGTAGCTCGGCGAGAGCCTTGTTGAAATCGGTCTGGGCGCGCAGTTCCTGATTGCGCGCGTTGACGAGTTGGTTCTCGCGCTGAAAGAGAAGGAACGTCGTCGAGCGTCCGACCTGATAAAGCCGACGCTCACCGGACAACTGCAATTCCGCATTCTCGCGTGCGGCCTGTGCCGCGAGCACACGTCTTTGCGCCGTCGTCACCGACTGGACGGCGTTGCGCACCTCCAACTCGACCGTCTGTTCTTGCGAACGCATCTGCGCGCCCAACTGGTCGCGCTGAATGCGCGCGGTGGCAAAATTGGCCTCAGCCGTGCGGTTATGGAAGGGCAGTTGAATGGTCGCGCCGAAGACGATGTTGCGTGTCTTGAAGCCGAAGAGATTTTGCAGCGTTTGCCCGTAGCCGCCGATCAGGTTGGACGGGACGGAAGATGTCTGCGTCGTGACGTTCGGAATCGGGTCAATCGCCAACCCGTTGTTGCGCAACTGCTGGAGCAGGAACGCGCTCGCGCTCGTGTTGGCAAACTCAGGGCCGAGGATGAGAGGCGAAGTGTTACCCGTCGTGACCGCCGCGGATGCGAGACGCGTGCCCGCCAGTCCCGTGGTTGAAAACGTGCTGTTCAGATCAATGCGCGGCTTGGTCTGATTTTTGAAATACTGTAGGTCAATGTTGGAAATTTCCTCTTGAATCTTCAGGCGGCGCAACTCCTGCCGGTTCTGCCGCGCCTCCGTCAGGGACGATTCAAGACTGACCGGCTTCTCGTCGAACTTCGGCTCGTCCGTCGGCAGGATGGCGAACGACCACTCGCGCGCGAGCGGGTCTTTCAGCAGCAGCATCTTCAAGCTGTTCTCGGCGATGCTGACGCTCTGCGTGGCGAGGAGAAGCGATGCCTCGCGGTTGGATAACTCGGTCTGAATCTCTGCGCGTTCGAGCGGCGCGGACGCACCCGCCGAGACGCTCGCCTCCGTGCGACGAAAGTTCTCGCGCGCGAGATTGAGGTTGGCAATCTGGTTCTGCTCGTCGCGCAGAGAGAAGACCAAATCCCAGTAGCCGCGCTGCACCTGTGCGATTAAGTCAATGGTGCTGCGACGGAAGTCGGCATCGGATTGTTCGAGCCGCTTGCGCTGGATGCGTATCTGCCTGCGGTTGCCGTCAATCGAACGGTCGCGCAGGAGCGGCTGCGTGAACGTAACGCCCTGACTGGCCGAGTAGATGGGGTTGAGCGTTGTGTTGCTGGCGGTCGTCGTTTCGCGCGTGTTGTTGAAGAAGTACTGATAATTGCCGCCGCCCCTGCCGAACTGCTTTGTGATGGAGATGTCGTTGTTGTAGTCGGTGGTCGCAACCGTGCCGGAGGTGTTCGCGCCGCCGAAAATATTCACGACGGGACGCACGGAGTTGTTGATCTGCGGCGAATAGTTGAAGACCGGATCGAAGACGCCGACGAGTGCGTTGAGTTGTGCTTCGGCGAGGCGCACGTCCCCGCGAGCGATCTCGATCTCGTTATTATTTTCGAGCGCGCGGCGGATCGCTTCGTTGAGCGTGAGC
>JBAVPI010000862.1:0-23350 GCA_049692915.1 Pyrinomonadaceae bacterium | reverse complement strand
GCCGGGCACAGTCTCGGCGAATATTCGGCGCTCGTCGCGGCGGGCGCTCTCCCCTTGAGCACCGCCGTCCGCATCGTGCGCGCGCGCGGGCGCTACATGCAGGAGGCCGTGCCGGTAGGAGTCGGCGCGATGGCCGCGATTCTTGGTCTTGATCTGGCGACTGTTGAGACAGCGTGCAACGATGCCGCGCAAGAGGGCGGGGTGTGCAGTCCGGCCAACATCAACTCGCCGAATCAAGTTGTTATCGCGGGTGACAGGGCGGCGGTTGAACACGCGTGCACGCTCTTGAAGGAACGCGGAGCGAAACGCGCCCTGCTGTTGAAAGTGAGCGCGCCGTTCCATTGCGCACTGATGAAGCCTGCGCAGGATCGTCTGGCCGAAGACTTACAGCGAACCGTGTTCTCGGACTTGCGCTTGCCGGTTGTGACGAACGTTGACGCGGGGCTGGTGCGAAACGGCACGGACGCGTGCGACGCGCTCATCCGTCAAGTCTCTTCGCCGGTACGCTGGCGCGAGTCCGTCGAGTTGCTGGCGCGTGAGGGCGTGAAGACGTTTGTCGAAGTCGGCCCCGGCAAAGTGCTGTCGGGCTTAATCAGGCAGACGGCGGCTGAGGCGCGTTGCCTGAATGTCGAAGATGCGACGAGCCTCGAAAGTGCGCGGGCGACGCTCGCAGAGATGGGGAATTCGAGCGAGCACGCGGCGGGCGGCAGCAGCAGCAGTTAAACGTTCGCGTGTGTTTCGTGGTTGGTGCGCGCGAAGGCAGCGTGCATCGGCTTTACATGCTTTACCACTTTTTGTCTATAGAGGAGCGGAGTAATGGCTGATCAAGAGATTGAAAATAAAGTTAAGCAAATCATCATTGACGAACTGGGCGTTGACGAGAACGAAGTGACGCCCAATGCGCGTTTCATTGACGACCTCGGAGCCGATTCGCTCGACACAGTCGAACTGGTGATGCGCTTCGAGGAGGAGTTCGGCATCGAAATCCCGGACGAGGACGCCGAGAAGATTCAGAGTGTCCGCGACGCTTACACCTACATTGATCAGCACAAGAAATAATACCGGTCGGAATTCTTCGTGCGGTGTTGTGAGGCGGCGCGGCGCGCTCGATGGGAGCGTCGCGAGTCTTGCGTCGCAATGCCGCCGCACGTCTCCGCCGCCGCATTGTGGCGGGCACTTTTTCGTTTGCAGTAACTCCCCATGGAAGGAGCGTCTATCTTGAAACGTCGCGTAGTGGTCACGGGTCTCGGCCTCGTCACCCCCTGCGGTAACACGGTCGGAGACACTTGGGACGCCCTGATGAACGGGCGCAGCGGCGTGGACTATCTCACCAAGTTCGACACGGAGAAATTCTCCGTCAAGATCGGGGCCGAGGTTAAAAATTTCGATGCGCTTCAGTTCATCGAAAAGAAAGAGGCGCGCAAGATGGGCGCGTTCATTCATTACGCCATCGCCGCTTCGGACGAAGCCCTGACCGACAGCGGCCTGAAGATTACCGACGACATCGGCGAGCGCGTCGGCACGTACATCTCAAGCGGCATCGGCGACTTCTGGGCCATCGAGCGTGAGCACTCGAAACTCATCAACGAAGGGCCGCACCGCGTCTCGCCCTTCTTCATCCCGTCGGCCATCGTCAACCTTGCCGCCGGTCAGGTCTCGATACGCAATCGTGCCAAGGGGCCGATCTCGGCGACGGCGACGGCCTGCTCGGCGGGCGCTCACGCCATCGGCGATAGCTTCAAGATTATCCAGCGCGACGACGCCGACGTGATGATTTGCGGCGGAGCCGAGGCCGCCATCACGCCGATGAGCGTCGCGGGTTTCGCCGCGATGCGCGCGATGTCCACGCGCAACGACGATCCCATTCACGCGTCCCGGCCCTTTGAGCGCGACCGCGACGGTTTCGTCATCGGCGAGGGCGCGGGAATCATGATTCTGGAAGAACTTGAGTTCGCCAGAAAACGCGGCGCGCGCATCTACGCGGAGTTGATCGGGTACGGGAACACCGCCGACGCTTTCCACATCACGATGCCGGATGAAACCGCCTCAGGCCCGGCGCGCGTGATGCAGATGGCGATTCGAGACGGGGGCGTTTCGCCGGACGTGGTTGATTACATCAACGCGCACGGAACGTCCACGCCATACAACGACAAGTTCGAGACGCTGGCGATCAAAAAGACTTTCGGCGAGCACGCCGCGAAGGTGGCGGTCAGTTCGACGAAATCCATGACCGGGCACTTACTCGGCGCGGCGGGCGGTATTGAGGCCGTCTTCTCCGTGCTCGCCATCATGAAGGAGATGTTGCCGCCGACCATCAACTACGTTAACCCCGACCCTGATTGCGACCTCGACTATGTGCCGAACGAACCGCGCGAGGCGCAAATCGCATACGCGCTCTCCAACAGTTTCGGTTTCGGCGGGACGAATGCGGCGCTCCTTTTCAAACGCTACGAAGAATAAATTGCCATGAAGATAATTGTTTTAATGAAGCAGGTCGGAAACAAGGATGCGATTCTGCGCATCAACAGGGACGAGACGTGGATCGAGGAGAATGATCTGTCTTTCGAGGTCAACGAGTCGGACGGCTACGCTCTGGAAGAAGCTCTGAGGCTTAAGGAAAAGCACGGCGGCGAGGTCGTCGTCTGTTCGATGGGGCCGCAGCGCGTCAAGAGTGTCATTAAAGACGCACTCGCTCGCGGGGCAGATCGTGCCATCCACGTCGTCGGAGACAACCTCGCGCACATCGGGCCTTATGCGTCGGCGACGATACTCGCCGAAGCCATCGGCGGTGAGGAGCCAGACCTCGTCATGACCGGCCTTCAATCAGACGACTACGGCTTCGCACAGACCGGCGTGATCCTCGCCGAACTCTTGAAACTGCCGCACGCCACCATCGTCATTGAAGTTGATGCTTCGGGCGAACGACTGCGCGTCAAGCGTGAACTGGAGAGCGGTTGGTATCAATGGTATTCGATGCCGACGCCCGCGCTGCTCACCATCCAATCGGGCATCAGCCAGATTCGTTACGCCACGCTCAAGGGCATTATGGCGGCGAAGAAAAAAGAGATCAGGGAAGTGACGCCCGCGTCGGAGGCTGGCGGCGCGCAGCACCAGCGCGTCACCAAGGTTTACTTTCCGCTCAAGACCAAACAGACGCAGTTCCTCGGCAACGGCGACGCCAAGGCCGGGGCCGCTCAACTTGCAGAGAAATTGCGCAACGAAGCGAGAGTCATCTGAAGACCAGTTCATACTTGCCAATCGTGATTATTTTTCAAGGTCGGGGTTTGAGGGGTTAAGACTTCACGAAAATATGAGTAACGGAATCTTAGTAAAATATGAGTAACGGAATCTTAGTATTCGCCGAACACCGCGCGGGCGTCTTCAACAAAACATCGTTCGAGGCTTTCGCGGCGGCGCAAGAATTGGGCGCAGCCCTCAATCAGCCGGTGACGGCGGTCGTCCTGTCCACGGACGCGAGCCTCGCGCAGGAGATTGCCGCCTACAACGTCTCAAAAGTCATCTCGGCAGAGAATGCCAAACTCGCCGAGTACACGCCCGACGCCTACGCGGATGCGATGGAGCGGGTCGTGCGCAGCGTTGACCCGCAGTATGTCATCATGCCGCACACTTACCTCGTGCGAGACTTTTCCCCGAAACTCTCCGCGAGATTCGGCAAGGGCGTCATCAGCGATTGCATCCGTGCGAACGCCTCGGACGGCAAGGTGACTTTTTCGCGGCGCATCTTCCTCGGCAAGATTGACGCGGACGTGGTGTCGGAAGGCGACTCGCCCATCTTTGCGACTTTCCAGTCGGGCGCTTACCGCTCGGAGCAGGCGCAAAAAGGTGAGGGGACACAAGTGGAATCAATGGCGGTTGAGGTCGGCGAAGTGCGGATGCAGCCCGAACCCGCGTTTCAGGAGGTGAAGCAGGCGGTTGACCTGACGAAGACCGACGTGATCGTTGCCATCGGTCGCGGCATCAAGAGTCAGGAGAACATCGCGCTCGCGCAAGGGTTGGCGGACGCGCTCGGCGGCGACCTTGCTGCCTCGCGCCCGATCTGCGATGCGGGCTGGTTGCCGATTGACAGGCAGATCGGCTCGTCCGGTCAGACGGTCGCGCCGAAACTCTACGTGGCTCTGGGCATCTCCGGCGCTATCCAGCATCTCGTCGGCATGAAGAACGCAGGCACTATCGTCGCCGTCAATAAAGACCCGGAAGCGCCCATCTTCGACATCGCCGATTACGGCATCGTCGGCGACCTGTTTGAAGTCATTCCGGTGCTGACCGAAGAGGTGAAGAAACTCAAGGGCTAACCGTTACGTTCGTTTGAAATTAAAAGGGCGACTCTTCACGCGGGAAGAGTCGCCCTTGTTGTGTCCGTCAAATGAACAGAGAGTATGTTCGGACAGCATTCAGGAATGCGATTCTTGAGCGTGCTCGCCCTGCACGGTCTTTAAGTCGCGCAACACTTCTTCGGGCTTCCATTCATTGCCGTGATAAATCTTAAAGAGTCGCCCGTCGGGCGTGATGATGGCGGTGCGTAGAGAATGGACGATCTGGTTATTCTCGGTCACATAAGACAGACCGAAAAACTGTGCCAGTCGTTTAATCTCCTCCGCATCGCCGGTGGCAAACTCCCATGTGTCGAATTTTTCGTCGCCGTACTTTTCTGTGTGCGCCGCGCCGTAGCTGCGCAAAACCTTCGGCGTATCGTAGGCCGGATCGAGCGTCACGCTCAAGAGATGCGTCCTTTTCGCAAGCGGCTTATCATTTTGCAGTTCTCGATTGATGTCTGCGAAATTGTTGCTCATCAACGTACAGTAGTCGGGCAACGGACAGCGCGTGTAAATAAAAGTGATGAGCAAAGTTTGCCCGCGGTAATGCGACAGGCGAAACGGGTTTCCGTCCTGATTGACTAAGGAAGCGTCCGGAATTTCAGCCCCCGCCTGCGGCTCTGTCGAGGTGGCGGATGTCGTCGGATTGACTCCGCCAATCGCCTTCGTGATAATCGGATTTTCGATCCATGTGCCCGCGTCTGTGATAACGAGCGTGGCCTGAATTTGATCTCCGCTCTCAATCGTCCTGAGCGCGTCCTCATCCTTGAGCGTGAAGGGCATCGCCATCGCCGGCATGAGTCCGACGATTTCCTCGTGATCAATCAAGACCTGCGCATGCACCCTGTCAACGGAGACGACTTTTCCTTTAAGTTGAAAGCGTCGCCCCTCGACCTCAGGGCGTGCACACGAGATGAAGGACACGACGGCAAGACACACGATAAGAATTAAGTACGCAGTTTTATTGAAACATTTGGAGACAAGCCGAATTAATTTATCCATGAGTTCAAATTGTCCGACAGAAAATGACGCGTTGCAACTTCAAGCGGTCTGACATATTGATCGCAAGCAGAGGAGGTTGAGCATCCCTTTAAAAACAGGGCTGCGCGAATCTCGATCCGCTTCCGTCGGGGACGTAGAATATTAGGATGGAAATGAATTAATTCGTTTGATTTATCACGAAAGTGGGAGTACGATTCGCTTCGTATGGTGCGGCACGTACTCCCCTCGATGGGAAGGTCGATTTCTTTCGGGCGCACAGGCACACGTATCCAGTAATGCCCGTGAAGCTTCTTCACCAGGCCGCCTGTTCAAAACATCATGTGTCTGTGGCGAAATATGTTTAGCCGGACGACTCAGCCACGGTGAGGTGTCCCGGCCTGCCTTGCCGGAGGGACAGACAATCCGCCAGCGGCATCATTGTTATGGCTCTTAGAGCCTTGGAAGCAAGCTTTGAATGACGAGCGCCATCTCTATCGCCAGTCCGATAGATGTCGCGTTCTGATTGGTTGTTTGATTTGTGGTGGACGTACCCTGTACGCCGTTACCACCTGTCACCGGCGGCGGCTGCGGAGCAATACCCGTGTCCATCACGCCGCCGATGGCGGAACTAGTCAGCATTAACGCCATCAGTGATGCGGCAGAGAGTTTACGTAAGGACTTCATGTTTCATCTCCTTGAGATTAGAAATTTCTGTGTAGTTAACGACCCGACGGGCATCGCCAACAATTTGCGTTGGCGATCATCTTAACACCTTCGAAGAAAAAAAGCGCGTCTTTGCAAGAAATCTTGCAAGGGTACGGAAAGGTAGGCCTCACATGAGTTTAGCGATAGAGCTTCTCCGCCGGTTGGATGAGCCGGGCATTACTTACGACGAAAGCATGCTGCGCCGTTGCGCTCTCTCCCATGAATTGGAGGAGGCAGGCAACTACGAGGCGGCACGGGATATTCTCGGCGATTTATGGCGGGGAGTCGGTCTGCGCCCGGACGTGGCTGACCTTGAACAGAAAACAGCCGCCATTGTTCTGCTGAGGGCCGGCTCGCTCTCCGGCTGGCTGGGCAGTCAGGGACAGGTCGTGGGCGGGCAGGAGTCGGCGAAAGACCTCATCAGTCAAAGCATATCTATCTTAGAATCACTGGAAGAGATTTCCCTGACGGCTGAGGCGCAAATCGAACTCGGATGGTGTTACTGGCGCGAGGGTTCTTTCGACGAAGCCCGTGTGATTCTTCAGGAGGCCGCGAATCGTCTCGACGAGACGGAGAATGAAGACTTAAGGGTTTTCGCCATCCTGCGTCTGGCAGCAGTTGAGAGGGCCGCGACGAGGCTCAATAAGGCGCTCAACCTGTTGACGGAAATCGCGCCGGTTGTCGAAGCGAGTCGCAGCCACGCGCTTAAGGGTAAGTTTCACAATACGCTCGCGCACACGCTGGACGCACTCGGCGATGCCGAAAACCGGCGCGATTACACCGACCGTGCGCTCATCGAATCTACGGCAGCGGGCTTTCATTTTGAGCAGGCAGGCCATACGCCGCACGCCGCGCGTGTCGAAAATAACCTCGGTTTTCTGCTCTTCCGCGCCGGTCGTTACTCGGACACACACAAGCATCTCGACCGCGCACGCAATCTCTTTACGAGGCTCAAGGATGCGAGCGGCGTCGCGCAAGTGGACGAGACGCGCGCACGCACGCTGCTCGCGCAGGGACGTAATTCGGATGCGGAAAGAATCTCTCGCGGAGCCGTCTCTGCTTTAAGAAAGGGCTGCGAGCGGGCGCTGCTGGCCGAGGCCCTGACGACGCACGGAACTGCTCTCTCGCGCCTCGGACGTGTCGAACAGGCGGAAGCGACTTTCTGTGAAGCGGCTGACGTTGCCAAACAGTGCGGTGATCCGGATGGAGCGGCGCGTGCTCTTCTCGCAACGATGGAAGAACTAGCGGAATCTTATTCCACGCGAAGATTGCAAACTCTCTACCAGCGCGCAGATAAGTTGTTGTCAAACTCCCATCACGCGGAAACGCTGGCGCGCCTGCGTGCCTTCGCGTCCCGCTTGCTCTGTTCGCAGGAAGCACCTGTTTATCAAGAGGGCGGAAAGAATTTTCTCTACGCGGCGGAAAGCACGGCGGAGCTTTTACGGTTTACGCATAGCGTGGCGACAACGGAAAGGCCGATTTTGATTACCGGCGAGACCGGCACGGGAAAGGAAGTGCTGGCAAGACTCGTCCACGAGTGGAGCGGGCACAGTGGCCGGTTCGTCGCCATCAACTGCGCCACTTTGAGCGACACGCTGCTCGAATCCCAACTTTTCGGCCACCGCAAGGGCAGTTTCACTGATGCCATCGAAGACGCGCGCGGCGCGGTCAGCGAAGCGGAGGGCGGCACGCTATTTCTGGATGAAATCGGCGAGCTAAGTCGCGCCAATCAAGCCAAGCTGATTCGTTTGATAGAGCACGGCGAGGTTTGTCGCTTAGGTTCGCCCGTGACCGAGCGGATTGACGTGCGCATCGTCGCCGCCACGAATCACGACCTTGAAAGTGATGTCAGGGAAGGGCGTTTTCGTGCCGACTTGTTTTACCGTTTGGAAGCATTTCTGATTTACATTCCGCCCCTGCGCGAACGCACGGATGACATCCCCGTCATCGCGCGACATTTCATTCAAACTGTCGGCGCGCAGTCGGGCAAACGTGTGACGTTTAGCCCGAAGGCCGTCGAAGCGATGAAGAGTTTGACGCTCAAGGGCAACGCACGCGAGTTGCGCACACTCATCGAAAGAACTTTTCTGACGGCCAATGACGGGGCGGAGATTACGGAGCATGCCGTGGAAACGCTGGGCCGACGGCAGACGCAGAAAGCCGGGCTGGCCGATGTCTGGGCGAATTGTTCGTTGGACGAGGAAGTGCTCATTTATGAAGGAAATCTCATACGCCTCGCGCTGGAAGCGGCAGGCGGGCGTTTGACGACGGCGGCACGTCTCCTCGGCATCACGCATCAGGGACTTTCGTTCATCATCAAAGGACGCCAGAAAGAATTGTTAAGCGCGAGAAGACCCCCGCGCCGCCGTTTGAGCATGGCTCGACAGGTAAAATAAATTCAGTCTCCTTAAGTCGCGCGGAAGACTCAAAAGATGTAGGCCGCGAGCGTTGAAGGCGCGTCATCTCGTTAGCCCGGATTATGACTCACCCGACCATCGAAGAAGCATACATGGCGCATGAAACCTTGCGAAAAAGCGTAAGCCCCTTTGTTTGAACACTTCGCGTCTGACTCAAGAAGAATCTGAAGAGTAAAAATTTCCGACAGTTAACGACCCCGCTAATGTTTCAGACCTTGGCGGGGTCGCTGTTTTTCGCGTCAACCCATCGTTCCAGCCTGCATTAGCGTTTGTGTCTGGCCGGGTTAAGGGTGTGCGATTGGTCGGGAACACTTGTTGCAGTAGCTGCGACGAAGCCCGATAGTTAAAGAATCTGGCCGCATCGAAATCTCCTCAGAGTTTAAGTCTCAATCAAAGGGGCAGCAAAACATTGCAGCAGGTCAGAATTCTATACGCAGAGGACTACGACCTCGTCCTTTTCACCGTCAAACAATTGCTGGAACTTGAAGGCTGGTCGGTTGAAATATGCCGCGACGGTTCGTCGTGCCTGACGAAGCTGGAAAGCGAAGAGTATTTTGACGCCATCGTCCTCGACACTGATCTGCCGGAAATGGCGGGGATCGAACTGTTGAGGCGCGCCCGCGCTCTGAGCCATCGGAATAAAACCCCCGTTATCATCTTCTCGGCAGGAGAGCAGCATGACGAAGCACTCGATGCGGGCGCAAACGTCTATCTGAAGAAGCCGGGTGGAATTCGTGACCTCGTCAGAACCATCGAAGACCTACTCTACAGGCGCAGCGAACATTTAGAGCCTGTGCCCTCGCAAGCCAGCTGGTAATAACCGCAGACTCACATCCGCACGTCGAAATTCATCGAGTTCAGAGGTACGCCGGGCGAGGGCGCACGCCGTACATCTGTGTTAGGATTCGCCTGCGAATCCATGAACACAGAGACCAGAAAACGCGTTAATGAACGGGCGAAGGTGTTGGACGGCAAGCGCGTCTCGGATGAGATAAAGAGCGAAGTAGCCGCAGAGGTCGCAAGGCTCAAGCGCGAGCACAACGTCACGCCTTGTCTGGTCGTTATTCGCGTCGGCGAAGACCCCGCGTCGGCTCTCTATGTGCGCAACAAGGTGCGCACGTGCGAAGAGGTCGGCATACGCTCGGAGCAACGCGCTCTGCCGATGGACTGCGACACGCGGACGTTGCTGGAAATGGTCGCCTCTTTCAACGAACGCGAGGACGTTGACGGGCTGCTCGTGCAGTTGCCGCTCCCTGAGACGGCGGATGAGCGGCGCGTCGTCGAGGCGATTGACCCCGCGAAGGACGTGGATGGTTTTCACCCCCTCAACATCGGGCGGCTTGTCCTCAGACAGCCTTCGCTCGTGCCCTGCACGCCGCTCGGAATTATGGAGATGCTTCGGAGAGAGGGCATCGAGATTTCAGGGCAGCGCGCATGCGTCGTCGGGCGCAGCCTGATCGTCGGTCGGCCCGTGGCGGAGCTATTGCTTCAACGTGACGCGACCGTGACGGTCTGCCACTCACGCACGCGCGACCTGCCGTCCGTCACACGTGAGGCGGACATTCTGATCGCCGCCGTCGGGCAGGCGGGTTTTATCAGGGCAGAACACGTCAAGCCCGGCGCAGTGGTGGTGGATGTGGGAATCAACAAGGTGACGGATGAAGAAGAGGCGCTGGATTTCTTCGGCGAGGGCGCGGAGAAACGTGTGAAGGCGATTCGGGAGCGCGGGTTTACGCTCGTCGGCGACGTTCATCCGGATGAAGTCTCGAAGGTCGCGGGCTGGTTGACACCTGTGCCCGGCGGCGTCGGATTGCTGACCGTGGCGATGCTGATGCAGAACACGGTCACGGCGGCCCGTCGGCGTCGCGGCTTGTAGAACGGACGGGCGGGGCGACAGGTCAACGAAAGAAATTGACGATTGCCGCACGCCGCCTTGATATGAATTAACAAATGTTGCGCGTCGGTTTAACCGGCTCAATCGCGGTCGGCAAATCCTTCGTCAGCGAAGTGCTGGCGGAATCGGGCTGTCACGTGCTGGACGCGGACGCCGTGGCGCGACGCGTGGTCGAGCCGGGGACGCAGGGATTGGAATCGCTGGTCGAAGCTTTCGGCGAGCAGATTCTGCGGTCTGACGGAACGCTTGATCGCGCCCAACTCGGAGCGCTGATTTTTACCGACGCCGAAAAACGCGCACTTTTGAATGCGTTGCTTCACCCGCTCATCATGACGGCGCAGAACGAGCAGTTGAGCGAATGGGAATTAACGGACGCGCACGGCATCGCTGTGGTGGATGCGGCGTTGATGATCGAGTCCGGCGGATACGAACGGTTCGACAAATTAATCGTCGTTCACTGCCGCCCGGAAATTCAACTTGAAAGATTGATGAAGCGTAATCAACTATCGCGTGAAGAGGCCACGCGGCGCATCTCCGCACAGATGTCGCAAGAAGAAAAGCTGCGCTATGCGGATTTCTCCATTGACACGTCCGACGGCTTCGAGGACACGCGCCGACGGACGAACGACGTTCATCGTGCGCTTCTCGCTTTAGCGCGCGGCGAGCTTCACTAAAGCCGGACGCGTTTAGTGACCTTGTAGTTTCAGTGGCGGGTAAGGGCCAGATTGTCGCGGAAAAGCCGATGAAGATGAGTCGCGCAAAATCGCCGGGGAATGGTCGTGGTTCGAGGCCGCGTACTCAGGGCGCGGCTCAACTCGATCTCAAGCCTTCGCGCCGCCTTCGACGCATCCAGACCAATGGCTACGGCTTTGTTCACCGGCGGCGCATCAGGTTTTTTCTCATCTCATTGATTACCGGCACGCTCCTCTTGAGCGGTGGTTGTTTTGAAGGCGAGCAGGGTGAAACCTTTTACGGGCAGGTACGCGTGCCGCATGCGCAGGAGTTTCGCTGGAGCGACGGTGGGCTGCCGCAGGTGTTCGACCCGGCGCGGGCAGCCACACCGCCCGACACCGACGCCGTTCGCGCGCTGTTTGAGGGACTGACGGATTACGACCCCGCGACGCTCAAGCCGCTGCCTGCGGTCGCCAAGCGTTGGGAGTCTGCGGAAGACGGGCGCGTGTGGATTTTCTATCTGCGTGAGGATGCCAAGTGGTCGAACGGCGACCCCGTGACGGCGGGTGATTTCGTGCGCTCGTGGCAACGCACGCTGCGCCTCGGTGAGCGCGCACCGCATGCGAATCTCCTCGCCAACATCGAGGGCGCACAAGAATATGAGCAGCGTCTCGTCGCCAACCGCCGGAGTCGGGAGAGGGAAACAATTCCGACGACTAACCCGGCCAACCCATCCGCTCAACAAGGGCCGGATGCGAAGGTCGAGTCGAGGCCGGAGGCGACACCGCTCCCGAACGCTCATTTCGGCGCGGAGGCCGTTGACGCGCACACGCTCAAGGTGACGCTGCTCAGGCCGGATAAAAATTTCCCCTCCCTCGCAACGCATCCTGTCTTTCGCCCGATTCACGAATTGAGTCTGACGGATGACATCGCCGCGCTCAGGGATGAGCAGTTGCCCGGCGAGGGTGGCGACGCCGATTTGACGCCGCCCGTCGTCACCAACGGGGCGTTTCGTCTCGGCGGATTAAGCACAGACGGCGTGCTCCTCGAACGCGCGCAAAACTACTGGGACGCCTCGTCCGTCCAACTCGAACGCGTCCGCTTCGTCAATAGTAAAAGCGCGGAAGAATCTCTCGCCGCATACAAGGCGGGTGAGGTTGACGCTGTGACGAATGCCGCCTTCGAGCCGCTGGCCGTCAAACTCCTGACGCCGTACAAGGATTTCCGGCGCGATACGTTCGGGGCATTGACGTACTACAACTTCAACGCCACACGGCCCCCGTTCGACGACCCGCGCGTTCGCTCCGCGCTGGCCCTCGCGCTCGACCTCGAACGATTGAGCGCCGATATACTCGAAGGGGCTACCGAGCCTGCCAGAAAGTTCCTGCCCGTCCAAAAAAATAATCGCGACGGAGCGACGGCAAAAAAAGACGACGCCGAAACTGATATCGCGTCGGAAGGCGAAAGCGCCGATGAAGCGAAAGCTAAGGATGATACGGAGGCCGCTCCCATCAAATACAATCCGAGGCGTGCGCAAGCCCTGCTCGCCGAAGCCGGTTTCCCGAACGGCGAAAACTTTCCCCGTGTGCGACTGCTCATCAACAGAAACGAGCCGCAGCGTTTGCTCGCGCAGGCCGTCGCACGCATGTGGCGCAATGCTCTCGGCATTCAGACGGATATTCTGATACGCAACTGGGAAGACTATGAGGCCGTGTTGAAGTCCGGCGATTACGACGTGGCCCGTCGCAGCATCGTGCTCCAGACGACGGATGAAGAGACAAACATGCTGGCGATGTTCGGGGAAGAATCCGCGTCAACGCCCCTGAGCGCCGAGCCTTTACAACCATCGCCGACCGAGCAGGCGGAAGCGTCGCCGCTGTCCGGGGCGACGCATGAAATAAACCAGATGTCTAAGCAGAACCCGTCGCTCATCCTGAGCGAGGCGCAGGCTCTGCGCGAACTTCCGGCCATCCCGATCTATTTCGCTTCATCCTACGCGATGGTTAAGCCTTACGTCGGTGGATTTGATTCCAACTTGTTGGATGCCCCTTCGCTCAAGAATGTCAGCATCAATACGGAGTGGCGGATGCCGCCGCCGAAAGACGGTGTGAAGATTATCTGGGGAACGATGCGCTAGACGTAAAAATTGCGTTCGACGTGCAACGGCCACGGCCATCCGTCGCATCGTTTAAGTGTTGAGCGTTAGTAAGATGTTCCTTGATTGACGAAGCAGCCGCATGATAATTTGGTCGGCGACATACTTCGTTAAATACAAATCGTTTCCCCCAGTTTAATATCTCTCTCGCTCGTATAGCTTTGATAGACCGAAAGAGCTTTCGCGCACTTGCATTCGGATGTGCGGGTCGCGCGCATGCTCTCCTTAAGGGTGATGAACAGGAATTAGCGTGAGAGCGCACGCGACGAAAAAGGAGTTGAAAGATCATGCTTAGCATTCGTGCCAAGGCGGTTTGTTTCGGCGTCATGCTTTTCGCGCTGGCCGCGTTCGGCGCGGGTTGCGCCACGCAGGCGAGCAAGAAGTCGGAGTTCTTCGGCAAAGTCGAGCCGCCGCCGGGTCAGGTCTTGCGCTACATTTCCGGCTCTGAGCCGGAATCGCTCGACCCGCAGATCGGCACGGGCCAGCCCGAAGCGCGCATCTACATGTCAATGTTCGAGGGACTCGTCGAGTACGACCCGAAGACGATGGAGCCGATTCCCGCCATCGCCGAGAAATGGGAAGCGAACAAAGACGCGTCCGAATTCATCTTCCACCTACGCTCGAACGCGCGCTTCTCGAACGGCGACCCGATCACGGCCTCCGATTTCGTCTATACCTTGCGCCGTGGACTCTCGCCCGCGCTCGCCGCGCGCAACAGCTACCTCGCCTACGAAATCAAGTACGCCGAAGGATACAACGAGGGCGGCATGTTCGTGCGCGATGCAAAGACCGGCAAGTTCGTCAGCGCTTCCGAAGTCGAAGCGGATGCGAAAGCACCCGTCGAACCGGCGACGCAGGGCGACGGCGCGGCGCACGCCGCCGAACTCGCGGTAGATCAGGACAACCCTTCGCAGGACACGGCATTTCACCACATCATGCACGAGCCGTTGCGCCTCATCGTCGCCGGTGATGATAAGGGACGCGAGAAGGAGTTCAAGGCGAACCCGAAATTGCGCGCCGCGCTCGAAGGTAAAGAACTCGTGCCCGTGAAGGCCGAAGACATCGGCGTCGAGGCGATTGACGACCACACGCTGCGACTTTCACTGACGCAGCCCGCGCCGTACTTCATCGGTCTCATGCCGCACCAGTTCTTCCGCGTGATTCCACGTCAGACGGTAGAAAAGTGGGGCGACACGGCGTGGACGCAGCCCGAACACATCGTCACGAGCGGCCCGTTCAAACTCAAAGCGTGGAAGCCTTATAACGAGATCGTCGTCGTCAAAGACCCGATGTACTGGGACGCGGCCAACGTGCGGCTCAATCAAATCTCGTTCTACCCGATGGAAGACGCGACGACGATGATGAATCTTTACAAGGCGGGAGACGTGGACGCGATTTTCAACCATGAAGTCCCCGTCGGCTGGATTGACCAGATCAAGCCTCTGAAGGATTACATGGATGCGCCGGAAGTCGCCATCGAGTATTACCAGTTCAACACGTCGAAGCCGCCCTTCAACGACAAGCGCGTGCGCAAGGCTTTCAACATGGCGGTTGACAAGCACGCGCTGGCCGACTATCGCAAGATCGTCAAGCCACTGACGGCGTTTACGCCCGAAGGCATCTTCCCCGGCTATCCGCAGCCGAAGGGCGACGAGTTCAACGTCGAACGCGCCAAGCAACTTCTCGTTGAGGCCGGATACAAGGATGCTTCCGGCAAGTTCGACCCGAAGAAGTTTCCCATCAGCGAAGTCGAGTTGACCTACAACACAGCGGAGTCGAATCGTCAGGTCGCGGAGTTCGTGCAGGCACAGTGGAAACAGAATCTGGGTCTCACGGTCGCGCTCAAGAACATGGAGTTCAAGACATTCCTACAGTCGCGCGCGAAGCTCGAATACAAAGGTCTGGGACGCGCCGGTTGGGTTGGCGACTACATGGATCCGTACACCTTCCTCGCGCTCTTCTCGACCATCGGCGGCGACAACGGCACGGGTTGGTACGACCCGAAGTACGCCGACTTGTTGAAGGAGGCGAACCGTCAGGCCGACCAGCACAAGCGTTACGAATTGCTGGCGAAGGCCGAGGCTTACCTGCTCGATGCGCAGCCGGTGCTTCCACTGATGACGAACGCGACGAACTGGGTGAAGAAGCCATACGTGAAGGGCATGTATCCGAATCCGGGCACGCTGCACGCGTGGAAGTTTGTCTATATCGAGGACGACCGGGCCAAGTGGGATTACGGCGTGCCGGACATGACGCCCGATAAAACGACCACAGCCGAATAGCGAGGGGCATCACATATGTTCAAGTTCGTCATCCGACGCCTGCTCATCACAGTGCCGATGGTCATCATCGTCGTCTCGCTGACGTGGGGGTTGATCCGGCTCGCGCCCGGCAATTTCTACTCCGGCGAGAAACGCATCCCAGCGGCCATCGAAAAGAACATTCGCGAGAAGTACGGCCTCGACAAGCCGTGGTATGTGCAGTACGGCAAGATGATGGGGTCGGTGCTGCGCGGCGACTTCGGCAGTTCGTTGCGTTACGAAGGTCAGGCCGTCAATCAGATACTGCTCCGCACGCTGCCCGTCTCGGCGACGCTTGGTCTGCTTGCTTATCTCATCTCGCTTGTGGTCGGAATTCTGGCGGGCACGCTCGCGGCCCTCAAACAGAACTCCCGCTCCGACTACGCCTCGATGGCGCTCGCCATGCTCGGCCTTTCGATTCCGAATTTCGTGCTGGGGCCGCTGCTCGTGCTCGTCTTTTCGCTCTCGTTGTACTGGCTGCCGCCCGCGCGCTGGAACGGTTTTCCTAGTTGGAATTTAGTCCTTCCGGTGCTGACGCTCTCCGGCGTCTATATGGCCTACATTGCGCGACTGACACGTTCGGGCATGCTCGAAGTGCTGCGCGCCGATTACATTCGCACGGCCCGCGCCAAAGGGCTGTCCGAGATGCAGGTCGTCTTTCGTCACGCGTTGCGCGGGGGACTGCTGCCGGTCGTTTCGTTCACCGGCCCGGCGCTGGCGTTTCTGATTTCGGGAACGGTCGTCGTCGAGCGCATCTACGCGCTGCCGGGTCTCGGCAACTATTTCATCAACGCGAATCTGAACCGAGACGAGCCGCTTATCATCGGCATCGTCGCGTTCATCTCGATTGCGATTCTGCTTTTCAACTTACTGGTAGACGTGGCCTACGCCTACATTGATCCGCGCATCCGGTACTGACGCCATGAACAAGGAACGATCCGCGATAGACAGCGCCGGGGCGACGGGGCAACCCGCGCTTGACCCGCTCGGCAACCCGCCCGTCCCCTTTGACGGCCCGCGCGACCCCGACAGCATACACACGTCGCCGGAACTCGCCGTCGGTGAAGGCGACGTGCGCTCCGCCGAAATGCGTGATGATTCAATCGTCGGCACGTCGCTCTGGAAAGACGCGTGGCGGCGTCTGCTCAAAAACAAGCTTGCGGTCTTCGGACTCGTCGTCGTCGCAATCATCATCGTTGTTTCTTTGATCGGGCCTTACGTCATCCAAGCGGCGACGGGCTACACTTACGATTCTATTCCGCAGGACTCGAAGCTCGTTAAATCTTTCCCGCCCTTCCAAGCGCCGGACGGCTCATTTTCATGGTCGCACCCGATGGGGACGGATAACGCGGGCCGCGACATACTGGCGCGCGTCCTGCTCGGAGGGCGCATCTCGCTGATGGTCGGCATCATCTCGACCATCGTTTCGCTCGTCATCGGCATCTCTTACGGCGCGACTGCCGGATACCTCGGCGGCAAGGTTGACGACGTGTTGATGCGCGTCGTGGACGTGCTCTATTCGCTCCCGTACATGATGATCGTGATCGTGCTGCTGGCGTTTTTCGGTAATCGCTCGCCGCTCGGCCAACTGTTCCTGCTCTTCGCCGCGCTCGGAGCCGTCTCGTGGCTGACGATGGCGCGCATCGTACGCGGGCAGGTGATGTCGCTCAAGAATCAGGAGTTCGTGCAGGCGGCGAAGGCGACCGGCGTCTCGACGACGAAGATCATCTTCAAACATCTCGTGCCGAACGCGCTCGGCCCCGTCATCGTGTACGCGACGCTGACCGTGCCTTCGGTTATGTTGCAGGAGGCGTTCCTGTCCTTCCTCGGCCTCGGCGTGCAGGCTCCGCTGGCTTCGTGGGGAAGTCTGGCGTCCGACGGCGTGCAGAACATCGCGATCTTCCCGTGGCAGTTAATTTTCCCCGGCGTGACGATGGCCCTGACGCTTTTCTCGCTGAACTTCCTCGGCGACGGCCTGCGCGACGCGCTCGACCCGCAGATGCGGAAATTTTAAGAATTGATTCATTGAGCCATGTATTCATTGAGCCAGTGAGCCGATGAGGCGATGGGACAACATTTGATGAGCGAGAACGGCAACCTTCTCTCGGTCAGAGACCTGAGAACCTATTTCGAGACGGAGGACGGCACGGTCAGGGCCGTTGACGGCATCAGCTTCGATCTCAAGCGCGGCGAGACGCTCGGCATCGTCGGCGAGTCGGGTTCCGGTAAATCAGTCACGAACCTTTCGGTAATGCGCCTCATCCCGCAGCCGCCCGGCAGAATCGCCTCCGGCGAAATCATCTTTCACGGTCAGGACATTCTGACGCTCTCGACCGAAGAGGTGCGCAAGATTCGCGGCAAGCAGATCAGCATGATCTTCCAAGACCCGATGACCTCGCTCAACCCCTTCATGCGCATCTCGAAGCAGTTGATGGAGATTACGCAACTGCATCTCGGTTACAACAAGGAGCAGGCTTACCGGCACGCCATCAAGATGCTCGATACGGTCGGCATTCCCGATGCCGAGTCGCGTGTGGATAGTTACCCGCATGAGTTTTCCGGCGGCATGCGCCAGCGCGTGATGATCGCGATGGCGCTTTCGTGCGAGCCGGAACTTCTCATCGCCGACGAACCGACGACCGCGCTCGACGTGACGATTCAGGCGCAGATACTCGAACTCATCAAGAAGCTCAAAAAGGACACGGGCACGAGCGTCATTCTTATCACGCACGATCTCGGCGTCGTGGCCGGCATGAGCGACCACATCATCGTCATGTACGCGGGGAAAGTTTTCGAGCAGTCGCCGACGGGCGAATTATTCGCGCAGCCCGGCAATCCGTACACGAAGGGGTTGCTCAAGTCAGTCCCAGACCCGGCGCACGAGCACGGCAGGGAGCTATATCAGATACCGGGTCTCCCGCCCGACGTGGCGCACCTGCCGCCCGATCAATGCCCGTTCGCGGATCGCTGCTATCGCGCCGAAGAGATTTGCCGTCGCGAGTTTCCGCCGTTCGTCCAGTTGAACGAAGAACATTTCTCGCTCTGTCACTTCGCCGTTGAAGTTTATGAACAGTCACGCGCCGAGAGCGAAGCGCGTGCGAACGTGAACGGGCACGGCATCGAGGCGCGAGTTTCGGTCGAGGGAGACAATCAGGCATGAGTGCACAGGGAATCGAAACTACGGGAGCGGGTGGCATGCCGCCGACCCTGACACCTGCCGAGGGCGCTGAGCCTTTGATTGCGATTCGCGAGTTGAAAGTGCACTTCGACCTCGGCGGTGGCACGACGTGGGATAAACTCGTCGGAGGCTCGCCCGTCAAGCGCGTGGTCAAGGCCGTTGACGGCGTCTCGATTGACATCTTTCCCGGAGAGACGCTCGGACTCGTCGGCGAATCGGGCTGCGGCAAATCAACTCTGGGCCGCGCGCTGCTGCGTCTGACGGAGCCGACCGGCGGACAGGTGCTCTTTCGCGGAAAAAATCTCGCGCCGCTTTCCGAGAGACAGATGCGACATTACCGGCGCGATCTGCAAATGATTTTCCAAGACCCTTACGCGTCGCTCAACCCGCGCATGACCGTCAGCCAGATCATCGGCGAGCCGCTCGATACATTCAACCTCGCGCGCGGCAAAGAAAGAGACGCGCGCGTGCGTGAGTTGATGGAGACCGTGGGCCTCAGTCCGCGCTTTCTCAAGCGTTACCCGCACGAGTTTTCGGGCGGGCAGCGTCAACGTATCGGCATCGCCCGCGCGCTCGCGGTTGACCCCGACTTCATCGTCGCCGACGAGCCTATCTCCGCGCTCGACGTGTCCATTCAGGCTCAGATTATGAACCTGATGGCGCGACTTCAACGCGAGCGCAACCTGACATACCTGTTTATCTCACACGACCTGCGCGCCGTCCGTCACGTCTCGGATCGTGTGGCGGTTATGTATCTGGGGCGGCTCGTCGAGATTGCCGACGCCAGAATCGTGTACGACGACCCGCTGATGCCTTACACGAAGGCGCTCATCTCAGCCGTGCCGCTGCCCGACCCGACGCTCGAAGCGACGCGCGAGCGCATCGTTCTTCAGGGTGACGTGCCTTCTCCGATCAACCCGCCTTCCGGCTGCCCCTTCCACACGCGCTGCCCTTGGGCCATACAGACGTGCAAGGTGGTCGTTCCACCGCTCTCCGAGATCAAACCGAACCACTTTGCGGCCTGCATACGCATCAGCCCGGACGAGCCGGACATCGAAAAAGTCGCGGCGGGCGAGGCTCCGGGCCTGCAAAATCCGGGGCGAATCATCGCTCAGTGAAATTCCCACCGAATTAGACGTTTAAGTAAAAGTACAAAGCTGAAAACCTCAGTTTTGCGGAACAAGAGACGCGGGTTTCGCCCCTTGAGTGCTCTTGTTTGTTTGCGTGCGGGCACCTATACTGCGGTAGTTGGGCGACTCAGCCGAGGGAGCGCCGACCGTCCTCCCCCGGACGCGATTCGCCTCGCGGCTGCGCCCACAAGTCGTCAGACTTCTGGAATCACCCTCCAGCCGCACAACAGTACAATCCGACGAGAGTGCCAGATCATCCGATGGACAAAGCCGCCCGTGCCCCAGAGCGTGCTGCCCAGCAGTCACTCGAAAATGAAGTGTCCCCGGAGTGGGCCGATGTCCAGAACTCACTGGCGTTCGATTCCGGGCTGGCGCTGCTTTTAGTCGAAGGCCATCAGCCGCCCTCTCTCCACATCTCGAACAACAACTCCATCTGCCACGCTTTTCAGACTTCGCCCGCGCACGCGCATCGCTGCGACCCCTTCTGCGGCGAGGCGTTCGACCGCGCCGTGTCCGCCGCAGGGCAAACGGATTATCGCTGTCATGCCGGTCTGCACTGCTTCGCCGCGCCCGTTAACCGTGCCGACGAGCGGCCACTCGCCGTCATCGGCGGGCGCGCTTTTTTGCGCAGCGCAGATTACCGCGCCCTCGCCGAACGCATTCGCACGGGCGATCTCACAGACCTCCTGACGGCGGAACTTTTTCACAACGTCATCTTCGCTTCCAAACAGGATTTGGATGACCTCGCGGAGCGTGTGACCGAGGCGGCGAAGCAGAACGTGAAGGCGCTCCCACTGAAAGCGGGGAAGGCCAAACACGTCGCCGCGAAGCCGGTCGGAGACAGAGAGAGCGGAGCAGGAGGAGCTATTCAAGGTGAGGATGAAACGGGGGATAAAACGGAGGATCAAGCTGAGCGGACGACGCGAGGGGTGTTGACCCAGCGTAGAAGTCTCCAGTCCGGCTCGACTCTGAGCGAGGCTTGCAGTGCCGCCGTCGAATCGCTCAAGTCCGCGCACGGTATCGTCAACGTGGCTGTGATGTTTCGCTCGGACGATCAATTTTATCCGGTCTGCGTGAGCGGAAACTTCAAGTCAAAGCCGCCGCGTATCACTCTCAAGGCGAAAGAAATCAAGCTGCTTCAAGCCGCGACAAACCGCGATTCGATTGCCGTCCCCGCGGGCGGGCGCACTTCATCAAAGCACGAGGATGCGGCGGAACTGTTTCCGCTCGTCGTCAACGGCGAGATTAAGGGAGCGCTCATCGTCGGCGACAAAAATCTGTCCGACGAACAGCGGCAACTCGTCACGTCATTCTGTCGCGAGATCGCCATGCCTTTGGAGATGCTGCGCCTGCGGGAGGAGTTGGAGCGACGCATGCGCGCGGCGACGCACCTGCAAGCCTTCACGGAGATGGTCAGTACGGCGCAGCCCGACGAAGCATACGCGAACATTCTCCGGCACTCTTCCGAATTGCTCCACGCCGAACGCAGTTCGCTTCTGCTCTACGACGAGCGCGCCAACGAATTATCCGTCAAGGCCGCCGTCGGCCCGCGCGCCGAAGTCACACGCGAGACGCGGATGCGCCTCGGCGAAGGAGTGGCCGGAACTGTTTTGCGGGAGGGTCGCCCGGTCGTCGTGCGCGAGGTCGGCGACGGTAACTCTTGGAATCCAGCCCCGGCGGAGCGGAGCTACAAGACGAATTCCTTCATCAGCTACCCGATCACCATCGGCGGGCGCAAGGTCGGCGTCCTCAACATGACGGACAAGGTCGGCGGCGGGGCATATGACGAATACGACCTCGGCCTTCTGGAAATGATCGCCCCGCAGATGGCGATGGCGATAGACCGCGCGGAGTGGCATCAGAAGGCGACGCAGTTTCAACTGCTTTCCATCACCGATCCGCTGACCGGCTTGCTCAACCGTCGTTACCTTGAAGAGCGCCTGTCCGAGGAACTTGAAAGATCGAAGCGTCAACGCTTTGCCATGAGCTTTCTGATGGTGGATATAGACGACTTCAAAAACTACAACGACCGGCACGGCCATCAGGCTGGCGACCTCGCGCTTGAGATGACCGCGCAGTGTTTGAAGACCGCGCTTCGCTCGGCTGACGTGGCGTCGCGCTATGGCGGCGAGGAGTTCAGCATTCTCCTGCCGCAGACCTCGCTCTCGGAGGCGCGCGTGATTGCCGAACGCATCCGCCGTCGTGTCGAGCGCACGCACTATCCGCAGGGGAAAGAGCAGCCGCTCGGAGCCGTCACCGTCAGCATCGGCATCTCCGCCTTCGGGCCGCGGACGGATTCACCCGCCAGCGTTATCTATGCCGCCGATCAAGCGCTCTACGTCGCCAAGAGTCGCGGCAAAAATTGCGTGATGGTGTTCGAGCAGTCGAACGATCCCGAAACAGAACAACAGGGCGGGCCGGAGCGCAATGCCGGGTAAGAAGAGCACATTTCGACGCATCCTCGGACACGTCGCGCCAGAGCTATTTGTCGGGCGCGACGCCGAACTGCGCGAGATTACGGAACACGCGGCGCACGCGTCCGGGTCTCGGAACTTACTCGTCCTGTTCGCTCCCTTCGCGGGCGTCTCGGAACTGTTGAGACAATCTTACGACCGTCTGTTCGCGCAGCACGGCGGGGCGTCGCCGATTTATTTCGCCTTCTCCCGCTCCGATTCTACTTCCACAGGGGCAGCGCTCCGCTTTCTCCACACGTTTCTCACGCAACTAATCGCGCACCGCCGCGCCGACGCGACGTTGTTGACGGCATCGCCAACGCTCCGAGATTTGTTGGAACTGGTCGCGCCGTCGGACTATGAATGGGTCGAGCGACTTGTGCAGACTTACGAGCGTGCGCGTGATGAAGGCGATGAGCTGGCCTTAGTGCGTGCGTGCCTGAGCGCGCCGCAACAGGCATCGGCGCGCGGCGCGCGAACGCTGGTCATGCTCGACGACCTGCATCTCACGTCACATTTGAGCGGCGCGGTGCAACTCGGAGGCGAAGTCGCACAGGCAGCGGCACAGGCTGATGTTCCCTTCGTGCTGGCGGGCCTGCGCCGCCGCCTGCTGGACGTGCTCAACGGCGCAGCCGAACGATCTCGCTTTGACGGAGCGCGCACGCTGCACCTCGATCAACTCAAGAGCGCGGAGGCGCGAGCGTTGGTCGAGCAGCATGCCGGACGTGCGGGCGTGGCGCTCAACGACGAGACGCGCGACCTGATGGTGCAGCAGTTTGACGGCAGCCCCTATTTCATCACGTCGCTCGTGCAGTCGGCGCTTTTGTCCGGCACGCCTCTGACGAGCTTCCGGGAATTTCAGAAACTCTACGTTGACGAGTTGATGGGCGGTCGTCTTCAACGCCGTCTCAGCACGCTGCTTGAGGAGATCGCTCCCTCGGTCGCGTTGCGTCGCAGCCTGCTCCGCGTGCTCCACGACTCGGCGGCAAACATTGGCGGAAAATCGCCGGTCGAAGTTTGGCTTCGTCGGCTGGCCGTTGATCCGGTCGAGTTGATGCGCATCATGAATGGACTTCACATGCGCGAGTTGGCGAGCTTTCATACGACTTTCGTCGAAGCCAGTCCCGGCAC
>JBAVPI010000861.1:0-2384 GCA_049692915.1 Pyrinomonadaceae bacterium | reverse complement strand
CACGATCTCGAAGTTAGCCTTCAGCGCCGCGTCGTAGAGCGCGTTGGAGAGTTGGCACAGGCCGCCGCCGACGTTCGGGATGATGCAGCCTTCGCGCACCTCGCGCCCGCGCGCAAAACCCCTCCGGCGGGTAACACGCCCGACGTGCGCCCAGAAGCTGAAGACGGCCCCGGCGGGGACTTCCACCCCGTCAAGACGGCGGACGGCGATGCGCAAGTTGTGTGTTTTGCCCGCCTGCAAGACGCGCTCGGCCTCGCCGCCCTCCGTCCACAGCTTCGTCTTCGACTCGGCGATGACTTCCTGACCGTCGAGCGAAGTGCCACGGCGATAACGCGCGTGGCGATAGACGACCAGATTGAGCCACTGCCGCCTGAGTTGAAAGCATGTGGACTTGGCGCGGAAGATGAGCGCGCCTGTGAGCGTCGGTGTCTCGTCTCGCTGCTGAATCTCTTGATTTGTTGACATAAAAATCGGCGGGCCGTAAATGTCAGGGTCGCGCGCGGGCATCTGTGCCGTGCGCGGCCCGGATGTGCCGCGCCAATTTGCCACACTCAAACAATTGTGGCAATCAAAACGTAAACACCTGTGCGCCACACACGAAAGTAAACGGCACAACGGGAAGGGGCGGTTTCAGCTACACCCGATTCGAGATGAGCAGCTTGGAAGAAACAGAGGAAGCGCAGACGGACAGCGGGCGCACACCGGCGAACAACGACGCCCGCGCGCCACGTCGTCGTCGAAGGTTTTCGCCGCCGCGTTCCCTCCACACAATCTGGGAATCGTTTCGCATCGCGCTCGGCAGTTTGCGCGCGAGCAAGCTACGCACGGGCCTGACACTCGTCGGCGTCATCGTCGGCGTCGCGGCGGTGATCGCCGTCGTGACGATTATTAAAGGTCTCGATAAGACGGTCGCCTCGACTTTTTCATCGCAAGGCTCGACCGTCTTCACCGTCTCGAAGCGCCCGCAGATCGTCACCTCGCGCGAGGACTTCATACGCTTCAACCGTCGCAGGGACGTGACGGAAGAGGATGCCGATGCCGTCATGCGCCTCTGCACCGTTTGCTGGCGCACAGGCATCGCAGCCAACGCGGTGGCGACGATCAAGCGCGGCGACCAGTCGTCGCAAAACGTGCGCGTGCGCGGATTGACGCTCTCGATGTTCGCCATCGAGGACACGAACGTCGCGCCGGGCCGCCCTTGGATCGAAGCGGAAGAGTCTGCGGCGCGCAACGTGGCGGTGATCGGCGCGGATGTGGTGGACAACCTCTTCGCGGGCGTCCCGCCGGAGCAGGTGGTCGGCCAGCAGATACGCATCGAGGGCGGGACTTACGAGATCATCGGCGTCGCCGAGCGTCTGGGAAAAATCTTCGGCTTCACGCGCGACAACTTCGTGCAGATTCCCTTCCCGACCTTCAAGAAAAATTTCAACGCGCGCGAATCAATCATCGTCTTCGTGCAGGTGCAGGACGATGCGGGGATGATCGCCGCGCAGGACATGGCGCGCTCCATTATGCGCAACCGGCGCGGCAAGACCTTCGACGAAGAGGATGACGGCTTCGCGCTCGAAACGCAGGACGTTTTTATAGACCTCTACAAGACGGCGACGGCCAACATCTACATCGTGACGATTGGCGTTGCCGCCGTCTCGCTCGTCGTCGGCGGCATCGTCGTGATGAACATCATGCTCGTCTCCGTCACCGAGCGGACGAAAGAGATCGGCGTCCGCAAGGCCGTCGGCGCGAGCCGCCGCGACGTGCTCCTGCAATTCCTTATCGAGGCGGTCGTCTTAACTGGTTTGGGCGGCGCGCTCGGCGTCGTGTTCGGTTTTGCGCTCGCCTTCGCGCTCTCGCTGGCGATGGGCTTCCCCCTGCTCATCAGCGTCTCGTCGGCGGTGCTCGGCGTCACCGTCTCATCCGCGGTCGGCATCGCCAGCGGCCTCTGGCCCGCGTGGAAGGCGTCGAAGTTAGACCCGATTGAGGCACTAAGGGCGGAATAAGGCTTGAGATGACACTGGACGACATCAAAGAATCGGCCCTGCTCGCGTTCTCGACGGTGCGCGCGAATAAGCTGCGTTCGGCGTTGACTATCTTAGGCGTCGGCATCGGCGTCGTGACGCTGACGTTCATGGTCTCCATCATTCAAGGCTTGAACAAAGCGTTCGCCGACCAGATCGAGGCTTTGGGGTCGAACACGATTTTCGTCTCGAAGTTCGACCCCAGTTTCGGGCGCACGCGGCCCACGTCGGAAGAACTCCACCGCAAAGATTTGGACACCTCGGACGCCGAAGCGATTCGACGCGAGTCGGCTTCAATCGAGAGCATCGCGCCCATCCGGCGGAAGATCGCCGTCAGCGTGCGCTACGCCGACAAGCAGAGCGATTCGC
>JBAVPI010000860.1:0-4537 GCA_049692915.1 Pyrinomonadaceae bacterium | reverse complement strand
ACGCGGGCCGCGCTCGCTCATCTTTCACGCCGACGACATCACGCTTCACGCCGCCCTCATCTCGCGCGTCGCCCACATCACGAGCGCCGCCCGCGCCGTGTGATGATTCGCCCTCGTCCGCGTCGTCCGCTTCCGGGTCGCGGTAATACTTCCAACCGTGCGCGGCGTGCGCGCTCCCTGTCCCGTTCACAGCCGCGCCGTTTCCGTTTTCGCCGCCGCCCGTCGTTTGCTTCGGGATGAAGTGGCCGACCGTGCAGTTGTCTTCCGTGAAGTAAGCGCGCGCGACGCGCCCCACGTCTTCGACGGAGACGAGCGAGATGTTCCGCCCGTAGTCTTTGTAGAAACGCCAGTCGGCGACGGCCTCGGCCTCGGACATCTGCGCGGCAATGTTGAATGTGCCGTCGCGCCCGTAAGCCTCCTGCGCGATGATCTGGCCCTTCGCGCGCTCGACCTCGGAAGCCTCCATGCCTTCAACGGCCACGCGCGCCAGTTCCGCGCGGATGACCTCTTCGATTCTCTGCGGCGAGACGCCGGGCGCGGCGGTCGCGTAGAGACTGAAGAGGCCGGGGTCGCGAAACTGGTCGGCGCGAGCCTCCACGCTGACGGCCAGTTCCGTCTCGACTAGCGCCTGATAGAGCCGGCTCGTGATGCCGCCCGCGAGGGCCACCGAATAGACGACGAGCGGATACGTGTCGTTTTGCGCGGGCGGATGCTGCGCGCGCTCCGCGAGTTCGGAATCGGAGAGGACTCTCGTCTGGCCGAGCGCGGCGGGCGTGCGAAAAGATATCTGCACGAGCGGCAACTCGCCCGCGCGCCGCACCAACAAACGTCGCTCGCCTTCCTGCCGCGGCTCGTCCGTATAGACTGCGGGAATCGGCTCCGGCGTCGCCTCGTAAACTCCGAAATGTTGCGCGACGAGGTCGAGCGCCGCCGCCCGCTCGAAGTCGCCGACGACGATGGCCGTCGCGTTGTTCGGATGATAGAAGGTGTCGTAGAACTCTTTGAGTCGTGCCGTCGGGACGTTCTCGACATCTGCGCGCCAGCCGATGGTCGGGTGATGATACGGGTGCTCGCGAAACGCCGTCGCGTACACCGCTTCGTCCAAAACCATCATGGGTTCGTTCTGCCCGCGCTCCAACTCGTTGCGCACGACCGTCATCTCCGACTGGCGGTCGGCGTCTGCGATAAATGAGTTGCGCATCCGGTCGGCTTCGAGGCGGACGGCGAGTTCGAGTTGATCGGACGGCACGGTTTCGTAGTAGTTCGTGCGGTCGTACCACGTCGTCGCGTTGTACTCCGCCCCGATGCGTTGGAGCGTGGCGGCGACCTGCGTGTTGCGCTCCTTATTGAAAGTCGGCGTGCCCTTGAACAGCATGTGTTCGAGGAGGTGCGTCGAGCCGGTGTGACCGACCGCCTCGTTGCGCGAGCCGACTTTGTAGAGCACCAGAAACGTCACGACCGGCGCGACGCGGTTCTCCACCAGCAACAGCTTCAGCCCGTTCGTCAGCCTGTACTCGCGTATCCCGTCCTCTTCGGCGACGAACTCGATGCCGTCCGGTAAATGCTCATTCTGCACGTTCAACTTTTTCTCCTCCGATAACATCAGCCACGTCGGGCCGTTTCGCAAAGCGTCACCTGTGACGATGAAACACGCGTGACCCGTGGACATGAAACTCGCGGGACACGCCTTAGGGGGCGGTCGGCTGAAAACTCCAGCGTAATGTGTCTGATGCGGCGCAGGTATGCTAACAAATCAATGCGTGGAGGGAAACCGGCGCGGCGCGACGATGTGCCCGTCGTTTTCAATACTACTTACGCAAGACTCTTCTTTACATTGCAAAGCACTTGACACTAATCCGGCGACGGTGTATCTTGCGCGCATGCCCGTCGTCAGCCCTTTCAAAGCCCCCGCGGATGAGCCGCCCGCGCTCCACGACCGGGCAATGGACAATTTGCGCTTCATCCGCGAAACGATGGAGCGCGCATCCGAGTTCACGGCAGTCCCCGGTCGGGGGCAGGTCGCCATCGGCATCACGGCGCTGTTCGCCGCGCTCGTCGCCGCGCAGCAACACTCTTATGAAGCGTGGCTGGCCGTCTGGATGGCGGAGGCTCTGATCTCGCTCGTCATCGCGGGCTGGGCGATGTATCGCAAGGCGGGCGCTTCCTCGACGCCGCTTCTTTCACAGCCCGGCAGAAAACTCGCCATCAACCTTTCACCGCCGATATTCGTCGGCGCACTCCTGACAATCGTATTTTATCGCGCGGGCCTCGCGGCTCTTTTGCCCGGCATGTGGCTGCTCCTTTACGGCACGGGCGTCGTGACGGGGGGAGCTTTTTCGGTGCGCCCCGTCCCCGTGATGGGGCTTTGTTTTATGTTTCTGGGCGCGGGCGCGCTCTTCTGCCCGCAGACGTGGGCGTGGGGAAACGCCTTCATGGCCGCGGGCTTCGGCGTGCTCCACATCATCTTCGGTTTACACATAGCGAGGAATTACGGTGGCTAGACAAAGCGCAGTCGCGAAAGAAAATGCAGGTATGAAGGCGCGCGCCGAGGCGAAAGATAATCAGCCCGGAATCGCGCGCCGCAATAGCAGCAACCCGCCGCCGTCAACCGGGCCGGAAAAGACCGCCGACCTCGACCGACTCATCCACGAACGCGTCCGCCTCGCCATCGTCAGCGCCCTCGCCGTCAACCAACTGCTCACCTTTAACGAACTCAAAGAATTGCTCAAAACCAGCGACGGAAATTTAAGCGTCCATGCGCGCAAGCTTGAAGAGGCGGGCTACGTCACCTGCAACAAGTATTTCGACGGTCGCATGCCGAAGACCGAATATCGCCTGACGGTCGCCGGGCGGCGTGCGCTCGAACATTATCTCGATCACATGGAGGCGGTCATCCGCGCGACGCGCGGGAAGTAGGCGAAGGCAGGGCAGCAGCGGCAGTGGCGGCCCTGATTTTTTTTGTCCGGTGGCTTTATAGCACAAAGGTCTTTACTTTGATTTGCGTGGCCGGAGTCGGATTGCGAAGAAGGGGCAGATAGGCGTGAATACGAACGTGAACCTTGCGGCGGTGATAGGAGTGCTGGCGCTGCTCGCGACGGGAGTGGTGCTGGCAATACTCGTTTTGATTTTCATCTACACGCTCGTCGCAAGAAAGTTCGCGGCATCGCGGCTCGCGCTGCTCGCGGCGCTGGCGTTGCTCGCACTCTATTGCGGTTCGATGCTCGCCTTCTCACTGGTGAGTCGAGAGCGGGTGCTGGCGCGCGGCGAGGAAAAATATTTCTGCGAGATTGATTGTCACCTCGCTTATTCGGTGACGGACGTGCGGAAGTCGAAGACGCTCGGCGACGCGCCCGGAGAGGCGACGGCGAAGGGACTCTTCTACGTCGTCACGCTCAGGACACGCTTTGACGAAGCGACTGTCTCCGCGCGGCGAGGTGACGGGCCGCTCTTCCCGAATCCGCGCTCTCTAAGAATTTTCGACGCGCAGGGCCGCAGCTACGAAGTCTCGGAAGAGGGCCGCCGCGCGCTGGCGAGCGCGAAGACTGAGGGCACACCGCTCGACACGCCGCTCCGGCCCGGCGAATCCTATACGACGCAACTCGTCTTCGACTTACCGGCGGACGCGACCGCTCCGACGCTCCTCGTCAACGAGTCCGATTGGCCGACGCGCTTTATCGTCGGTCACGAGAACAGCCCTGTGCATAAGGCGACACGCTTTCAATTGTAGCCTGCTGTTTTCGTGTGCTGCTCAAAGGCACGCTAAAGATCAGGCGCACGAAGCGCGCTTCGCGCGCGTGCGATGGAGAGATTCCCGGTGGAACACTTTGACGTGGTAGTGGTGGGCGCGGGGTTGGCAGGGTTGCAGTTGACGAGGTTGCTGGCACACGAAGGGGTGCGCTCTCTGCTCGTTGACCGCAAGCGTTCGCTCGCCGACTCGATTCACACGACGGGCATTTTCGTCAGGCGAACGCTCGAAGATTTCGACTTGCCGGAGAACTGTCTCGGCCCCGCCGTCAGGCGCGTCGCGCTCTACTCGCCGTCGCGCCGCGTGCTGATGCTCGAAAGTCCACACGATGAATTTCGGGTCGGGAGGATGGGCCGACTCTACGAGCATTATCTCGAAGAGGCCGTCGGCGCGGGCGCGCGCTGGTCGCCGGCGACGCGCTACGCGTGGAGCGAAGATGCAGGCGCGGGCGATTCAATCATTCGATTGGAGACGAGCGGGCGCGAGTGGGAAGTGCGCGCGCGCGTGCTTGTGGGCGGCGACGGCGCTAATTCGCGTGTCGCGCGCGATCTGGGGCTTGAACTCAACAGCGAATGGATTGTCGGCGTCGAAGACGTTTTCCGCGGCGTGCCGCTCGAAGGGCCGCCGTGCTTTCACTGCTTTCTCGATCCGCGTCTCGCGCCGGGTTATCTGGCGTGGGTCGTGCACGACGGCGAGGAGATGCATCTCGGCGTCGGCGGTTACGCGGCGCGCTTCGATCCTCTGCGCGCGGTCGAAGAGTTTCGCGCGAGCGTGGAGGGCATGTTCGATTTC
>JBAVPI010000859.1:0-1580 GCA_049692915.1 Pyrinomonadaceae bacterium | reverse complement strand
CGTCTCAAGCATCGCGCGCCAGCGCGCGTCCATTTCCCAGATTCTCCGCAGCCACTCTTCGCGTCGCGGCAGCGCCCCGAAACTCGCGACCGTCGCCGGGTATCGCAGGCGGAAATAACCGAGGTCGGGCGCGCCGCCGTCATCGTTCGCGCGCGCCGCGCCGGAATGTGTCGCGACGTATCTCGTCGGAGCAGTGGCAATCATACAAAAGTCACCAAAGCCGCGGCCCGCCGGGATTTAAAAAGCGCCCGCCGGGCCACTTCGCAAGACCGCAAATTTCCAAAGGGAGATATCTTGCACGCGAGTGTAACCGATGCCCCTCGGCGGCGACAAGGATGAGAGATGAGAACGAAAGAATGAACAGGAAAGCATGAAAATTCTGGAAGTAGAATCGTCTGATTCCACAAAACTTTCTCTTCCCAAAGCGCACGCCGCGTCGCTATACTCTAACTTGCGGGTCGGGCTGCGAGGCTTGGCTTCCCGCGAATTTGAAAGGCGGCAAGGCTAATTGTTCGCGCCGCCGTCACCGACAAGGGCCACCCGCGGCGAAAGCCACGGAGCGCAAAGCCACTGACCTACACTCCTGCGACAATAATCGTCGAGGGCGCACGGTTGCAGCGGTTGCCGAAGTGATGCGAGTTAAAGAGACAAAAATTCGGGAGGCCGTGTCCGAAACGTTGCCGCGAAGGCGGCGGGACGGGCGCGGCCTCGGCGTTTTCAGGCGGGGAGAAAAGCGTCTCGTCACAGACGTTTTCGGGTGCCTTTTAAGCGACGATGGAAGCCGCCTTGAGAGCAACCGGCAGACTCGTTCCGACATCTTAATCTCGTACGACGCGGCGACAGCCAAAACCCCATTTCAGGTCGCGCGGCTCGGATTAATCAAGACACAACCGAAGACCCGAAAGCATAAGGAGATTTAGGAGAAATGCGTAAACTTTTCGTCGTCGCCCTCATCATCGCCGCCAGCTTCAGCGCCGCGCTCGCGCAGGGGCAGACCGGCTCCGTACAGAACACAAACGAAATCCCCAACATGGGCCACGCCCCGAAACAGGCCGACGGAGTAGGTCGCCTTGATTTGCGCGTCGTGGACGAAAACGGCAACCCCGTGCAGGGTGTGCGCGCCGATCTCGACTCGCATCGCGCCGGTGGTTTTCTCTGCCAGTCTTGGAACTGGACGGACGCGCGCGGCGTTTCGGTGCTGCCGCCGCTTCACATGGGCCGCCTGACCCTGACGCTCAAGGCCAAGGGTTTCGAGACGCAGAAGCTCGACATCAACCCCGGCAATCTCGACGAGCCTGTGCGCGTGACGCTGACGCACAAGAAATAAGCCGGAGCAGCAAGTTAAATTCAGAAGGGCGCGGAGGTAGAGAGACATCTTCACCTCCGCGCCCTTCGCCTTTCAAGCATCCCGCACAGCGCTACAAATCAAGCATCCCGTCGCGCCGCTACAAATTTTTGTGCGCTCTCCATTCGCGCACCACTTCACCTGCGGCGCGCTTCTTTCCGTCAACTTCATAGTTCAACGCGCGCATCTCTTCGGTCGTGATCGAACCGGCGAGCGCCTGCAACGCTTCGCGCGC
>JBAVPI010000858.1:0-6351 GCA_049692915.1 Pyrinomonadaceae bacterium | reverse complement strand
GGACGGAGTTGCTGTGGCTCCTTGAGGAATTGTCGGAGCATCGCCGCGCTGACGCACCCAATCGTCGCCACGCGTTATACAAGGCCGCGCCCGAAAGCTGGCTCGAATCCGCCCTGCGCCGCGACATCACGCGGCTCGATCCCGGCCTGCGTCTCTCGCCCCTGCACGCGCAATTCCGTGTCGCGCGCGGCGGCGATGGTGGAGGCTCGCGTCCCGTTGATCTGCTTGCGCTCCGCCATGACGGTCGTCTAGTTGTCATCGAACTGAAAGTCTCCGAAGACGTTGCGCTCCCGCTTCAGGCTGCCGACTACTGGCGGCGCATCACTGCTCATCACCAAGCAGGTCGCATTCGTCGCGCGCGACTGTTCGACGACGCGGAGATTGCGGACGAGCCACCGCTCATCTACGCGGTCGCGCCGCTCCTGCGCTTTCATCGCACCTTCCAAACTCTCGCGCACGCCGTCGCGCCTGAGATTGAAATGTACCGCTTCGACCTCAACGAAGACTGGCGCGCGGGCGTGCGCGTCGTGCGGCGCAGCCGTGCCGGTTGAGTTTGTGGGAAGAAGTGAGAAGCTTTAATCCTGCTCGTATTTTCGCAGGGCGTCGCGCAGTTCATCGAGGTACTTGCGGTCTTCTTCGGCGAGCGCGTTTTGTGATTCGAGTTGGAGAAAAATGTCCAGAGCGCGGCGGTGATTTTCTTTGGCGGCCTGTAAGTGTGTTTGACGAAGCTGCCCGCCGAGGGTGCGCGCGTAGTCGCGGTGCGCGTCGCCGATGTAGGTGTGGATGCTGGCGAGTTTCCTGAGCGGGAAAAAGTTTTTCGGGTCGGCGCGCACGTCAACCTCGAAGAGCGCGACGGCCTTTTCGTAACTCGCGAGCGCGCCGGTGAAATTGCGACGCTCATACTCCGCAAGCCCTAGAAACATCAAAACTCTGCCGATGTCGTCTTTATAAGTTCGATTCTGCGGCTCCAATTTTTCGAGTTCAGAGAATAGCGCCGCCGACTTTTCGAGATGCCGGACGGCCTCGTCGAGTCTCTTCAAGCGGACGGCGAGGAGTCCGAGCAGCGAGTAAGATTTCGCCAGATTCTGTCGCGCCTGCGAGTTGGCGGGGTCGCTGCGGGCGGCGTCTTCGGCGACACTCACGGCCTTCAACTGGATTTGAAACGCGCGCGCGTCGTCCACCTCCTGATAAAGCTGCGAGCCTTGTTGATAGGTGTACAAGAGACCACGCTGCTCGACGGGGTCGTGCGGGTACTTGGCGGCGAGCGCTTCACTGATGGCGAACGCCTTCGCGAGTTCCGTCTCGCCTTCGCTGAACTTGTTGTCGAAGCGGAGCGTGAGGGCGAGGATGGTTTGGCCTTTGGCGAGCAGGCGGAGTATTTCGACGTGTTCGGGGTTCGCCTGCCTGAGCGTTTCGAGCGTGGCGATCCCGGCGCGCAACGGCGGATAAGTCTCGGCGATCTGGTCGTTGAAATAGAACATGTCGGCGCGGTCGAGCCGTGTCTCGGCGGCGGCGATGCGCAACTCAAGCGCGTCCGGCCTTTCGGCGAGCAGACGGTCGTAAATTTCGAGGGACTGCTCTGAATCCGCGAGCGCGCCGCTCACGTCGCTTTGCCACCAGCGGATGTACGCGAGCGAACTGAGGTTTGCGGCGAGACTCCGGCGGCGCTCAAAATCGTTCGGATTCATTGCGAGCAACGTCCGGCGAATCTGCCGCGCCTTCTGGTAGCTCGCCGTCGCGCCGTTGAAGTCGCCGAGATTCGCACGGCGGGGCAGTCCTTGCAGATCACCCACCTTCTCGTAGGCCGCGGCCAACTCGCTTTGCAGCCCTGCGTCTTCGCCGGACTCTCGCGCCAGCGAGTCGAGGTATTCGAGAGCGCGCTTGACGAGCGATTCGCGCGCTTCGGTCGAGCCTTCGAGCCGCTCGATCTTCGGCGCAATCTCGAAGAGCAACGCGTTCGAGAGTTGGCGCACGTCCGTAAAGCGACGCTCGGCGCGGTCGCGCTCGCGCCGTGCGATGTTCGCCTGCCACAGTGCGAGGGCGAGTCCGGCGACGAGCGAAAGCGCGACGAGAAAGCCTGCGCCGACCGCGAGCTTATGACGCCGGATGAACTTGCCTGCACGATAGTTGAAGGAGTCTTTTTGCGCGCGCGTGGGCAGCCCGTCCAGATACCTCTGCACGTCCTCGGCCAACTGCGCGACCGAAGCGTAGCGACGCGCAGGCTCTTCGCGTCGCGCCATCGCCACGACGTTTGACAGTTCGGCGCTGACGAATCGCTGTGGATTGTTTCGCGGCTTCTGATTGCCGTCCTCTTGATTCGTCGGCAGATTCGTCGCGCCCGTCTTTCGTCCCGTAGTCTCGGAACGCCATCCGCCGGGCGTCGCGTGCCGCATGTTCGACGAGAGGGAATGCGAGCCGCCGAGCACGCTTTGCAGCAGGACGCCGAGGCTGTACACGTCCGAGGCCGTGGTGACGCGCCCGCCGCTCAACTGTTCGGGCGAGGCGTAGTCGGGCGTGAAGGCGCGTAGATCGGTCTGCGTGTGCTCTTCCGCGTGATCGGCGTCCAGCAGTTTGGCGATGCCGAAGTCAAGAAGTTTCGGCGTGCCGTCGGCGCTGACGAGAATGTTTGAGGGCTTGATGTCGCGGTGGACGACGAGGTTTTGATGCGCGTAAGAGACGCCCCGGCAGACGGCGACGAAGAGTTTCAGACGCGCTTCGGTCGAGAGGTTTCGGGCGGCGCAGTAGTCGTCTATGCGGACGCCCTCGACATACTCCATAGCGAAGAACGGCTCGCCGTCAGCCGAGACGCCGCCGTCAAGCAGGCGCGCGATGTTCGGGTGATTGAGCGAAGCGAGTATCTGTCGCTCGCGGCGGAAGCGGCGCGCGAGTTCCGCGTCGGCGAAGCTGCGCCGCACCACCTTGAGCGCGACCTCTTGACGGAACTCGCCGTCGGAGCGTTCGGCCAGAAAGACCGCACCCATGCCGCCGCGCCCGATCTCGCGCTTGATACGATAGTGCCCGACGATCTGACCGGCGCGCTCTTCCAATCCATCCGCGCCGTCAAAAAAATCCGCCGAGAAGGCGATGGCAGGAGCGTCGAGAAAGCCGTCCGCTTTCTCTTCGCAGACGAGCAAGGACTCGACCTCGCGGCGCAGTCCGGGCGAGTCCGCGCACGTTTCGTCGAGGAACTTTCGCCGCTCCGGGTCGGGAAGCCCCAGCGCGGTGTTCAGCAGTTCTTCAACCTTCTGCCACTCTTCGCTTCTCATCGTCATAGACAAACGCGGGGTGCGGCGACGGAAACTGACAGGCTTTTTTTAGGACGGGTTTTGCGCCAGTTCGCGATAGAGCCAGAGCCGCGCCGTCTTCCAATCGCGCAGCACCGTGCGGGTCGAGACGTTCAGGACTTCGGCGATCTCCTCATCACTCAGGCCCGCGAAGAAGCGCATCTCGACGATGCGGCAGCCGCGCTCGTTGAACTGCGACAGCCTCTCCAGCGCCTCGTCGAGCGCGAGCAAACCGGCGGCGCGCTGCTCGACGGGAATCTGCACGTCTTCAACCGAGAGGCGCACGGCCCCGCCGCCGCGCTTGTCCGTGGCGTGTGCGCGTGCGTGGTCAATCAACACGCGCCGCATCATGCTCGCGGCGATGCCGTAGAAGTGCGCGCGATTCTGCCAGTTGACCGAGCGTTGGTCCACGAGCCGGAGATACGCCTCGTTGACGAGGGCGGTGGGCTGAAGCGTGTGCCCGCCGCGTTCGCGGGCAAGAAAGGTGCGCGCCAATCGCCGCAGCTCGTCATAGACGAACGGCATCAGGCGTTCAGCGGCCCGCGCGTCGCCGCCGCTCCAGTCGTGCAAAATCAGCGTGACTTCGTGTTGAAGCTCTTCGCCCATCAGGTTTTGTCCACAAGTCCGCCGCGGATTCTATCGCGGAAACAGTTCCCGCATATAAAAATTTTCGCTCTCCGTGTCAGGTTTCGACGACGCTCGCCGCGTATATCGTCGGCAGCAGAAAATCACGAGTCAGAATTCGCCCCGACCGACGGAAGGAGAAAAAATTATGAACCCGAATTTGCCTCATCAAAATCAATCACACGCGCCGCATCAATCACGAGCGCCGCAGTTCCTACGGCACAGCATCGTTGACCACCAGAACGGCGAGATGGAGGTTTCCAGCTTCGCGTACCCAAGCGACTGGCAGGCGCGCAGTCAGGTCGTCTGGAACATGCAGGACACCAATGTGCCTGCACTGGCTCACGCCGCCACCTTCAGCCGGAATCGCGTCGAGTCTTTCGAGTTCCTGCCGATGCAGGTTTTCTTCTGGCTCGAAGGCGATTACGGACTCGTCCCCATCGGCCAGAAAAGACACGGGCTGATACGGATGCCGCCGAGGTCGGCACCGGACGCGTTGGCCGGACTGGTGATTCCGTATTTCCGCGGCAACCGGCAGAACCTCCGCGTGACGGGCGTGCAGCCCGTGCAGAACCTCTGGCAACTCTTCAACGACCCCCCGCCGCAGCAGGGCGAGAGCGTTATGGCACGCGTCGAGTACGAGGAGCACGGGCGCGCCGTCGAAGAGGAATTTTACGGCGCGTGCGACTATGTTCCGGCGACGGGCGGCTCTTTGAACTGGGGCTTCGCACGACTCTTCTGCTTCCGCGCCGAGCGCGGACAACTCGACGCCATGCGCGAGACGTTCTGGCAGATCGCCCGCTCGCTGCAAAACAGTCCGCAGTGGTTGCAGCATTACAACCAGATCGCGCAGCAGTTGATGGCGGGGTTCATGGTACAGACCGCGGAGACATACAGGAGATTCGAGAGGGAAAAACTGATCGGCGTCCAGAACCTCGCCTACAACGACCAGCTCATTGAGAATCGCAAGGCACAGGTCGCCGCTAGTATCGTGCGGACGCACGAGCAAATCCGGGAAGGGTCGCAGTCTCACTACTCCCGGCAGGAAATCGTCGGCGAGTTGCTGTCGGATACTGCCGCCTACAACGACCCGAACAGCACCGCCGGCAACCCCCATTACGCGCCGAGCAGCGCCCGGTACGTCTGGACGGACGGGCAGGGAAATTTCCATTACACCGACGACCCGATGGACAAGCCGAATCAGTACAGGGGCGGGAACTGGGCGCTGGCGACGCCGTATCATCACGGTTGATAGTTCCCGGCGAGCCGTGACTTGAGAGGGACGGTTCAGACCTACAGGTGACGCGGAAGACGGGGTGGGCCGCCCGACATTTTCGACCGTGGGTCGCCCCCGCAAAAAATTTCTCCCTTTCAGGCATGCCATGTTAGTCTCTGCGCGCACTGACGCAGGAAATGCCCGACCAAAGGGTCTCGAAATCAACGGCCCGCTCGTTTCAATTTCCGCCCCGGCTGTTTGAAGGCATGAATGTCTTCAAACGCTTTGACTACGGCGGCCAACACACACCATTTCAAAGAAAGATGAGGATGCTATGAGGCCATCTCGCCATCACCTAAAACGCCTGCTCCTCCTGACGTTCGTCGTGTCGCTCGTTGTCGGCTCAACGTCAATGTTAATTCTCTCCAGCCGTGCGCCGTCGCGCCCCGCCGCCGTCCCCTCAAGCGCGGCGACACTATCGCAGGCGCGCGAAACTTACGGGCGCATCCCTTTAAGTTTCGAGGCCAACCGTGGGCAGACCGACGAGGAGGTCAACTTCATCGCGCGCGGCGGGGGCTATGCGCTGTTCCTGAAACCGACCGAGGCCGTCTTCGCATTGCGAAGTTCGGATCGCGGATTGAGCAAAGAAGAGCAGGCGCAGCGTTCATTAAACGCTGAAGCTCCGCTTTCGACAGCCGAACCGCAGGTTGCCAGCCGCAATCCGCAATCGAAGGTGCTCCGCATGAAACTCGTCGGCGCAAACCCGGTCGCGGCGTTCGAGGGCGCGGACGAGCTGGCGGGGAAGGCCAACTACTTCGAGGGCGACGACCCTGCGCGTTGGCGCACCGATGTTCCGACCTTCGGGCGTGTGCGCTACGGCGGAGTCTATCCGGGCATAGACGTTGTCTATTACGGCAACCAGCGACAGTTGGAATATGACTTCAACGTCGCGCCGGGCGCGGACGCGCGCGCCGTCTCTTTAGAGTTCGAGGGCGCGGACAAGTTGGAGGTGGACGACGACGGCGATCTGCTGCTGACCTTGAAAGGTGAAATCATCCGGCAGCCGCGACCCGTGATCTATCAGGAAGTGGCGGGCGCGCGGCGCACGGTCGAGGGCGGCTACGTGATCGGCGAAGACGGGCGCGTCGGCTTCCGCGTAGGAGATTACGACGCACGGCTGCCGCTCGTCATCGACCCGACGCTCGTCTACTCGACCTATCTCGGCGG
>JBAVPI010000857.1:0-7372 GCA_049692915.1 Pyrinomonadaceae bacterium | reverse complement strand
CGGTAAGGGCGGAGACGCGCGCGGCGGACGCCAGTTCGAGCGCGACTACATCGCGCCGCCGAAGGCGCTCACGCTCGAAGGCCGCATCCAGCAGTCGCTCAACATGCCTGCCGAGGCCGCGGCGCTTAAGCCCGTCCGACTGACCGAAGGCGCGACCGTCAAGACTTTCGCGGAAGCGCTCGGCATCAAGCCCAAAGACATCGTGGCCCTTCTGCTTCAACGCGGAGTCTTCGCCACCATCAACCAACCGCTCGACGACGAAGTGGCGGTTGACCTCGGACAGCGTTTCGGCTTCAACGTTTCGTTCCTTGATTTCGAGGAGTCAATCGTCGAGGACGAATTTGAGGAGATGATCGAGAAGGACGTGGACGACGTTGAGTTGCCGCGCGCCCCCGTCGTCACCGTCATGGGCCACGTTGACCACGGCAAGACGAGTCTGCTCGACGCCATCCGTACGACGGACGTGGCGGGCGGCGAAGCGGGCGGCATCACGCAACACATCGGCGCGTACAGCGTCAACGTGGCGAACCCCGGCAACCCTCTGGAGACGCGCCGCGTCGTCTTCATAGACACGCCCGGCCACGAAGCCTTCACGCTGATGCGCGCACGCGGCGCGAAGGTGACGGACGTGGTCGTGCTCGTCGTCGCGGCTGATGACGGCGTGATGCAGCAGACCATCGAGGCCATCGAGCACGCACGCGCAGCCAAAGTCCCCATCGTCGTCGCCATTAACAAGATTGACCGGCCCGACGCCAACCCCGACCGCGTCAGGCAGGAACTTTCCGCGCAAGGCTTGCAGCCCGTCGAGTGGGGCGGCGACGTGGAGATGGTGCCCATCTCGGCCAAGAAGCGCGAGAATCTCGACACGTTGCTGGAAACCATTCTGCTCACGACCGACATTCTCAACTTGCGCGCCAGCCCGACCAGACGCGCCAAAGGCGTCGTGCTCGAAGTCAAAAAGCGCAAAGGTCTGGGCATGGTCGCCACCGTCCTCGCGCAGCAGGGCACGCTCAAAGTCGGCGACCCGTTCATCGTCGGGCAGGCGTTCGGCAAGGTGCGCGCGATGTTCAACGACCGCGGACAGCCCATCAAGGAGGTCGAGCCTGCGACTCCGGTCGAAGTCCTCGGCTTCAACGGCGAGCCGCAGTCGGGCGACACTTTTCAGGTCGTCCCCGACATCACGAACGCGCAGTCCATCTCCGAGCACCGGCAGATGACGGCCAGACAGGCGGCGCTCTCGCAAACGACGAAGCGCGGCATCGAGGCGCTCGGCGAACGCGAGGTCAAGGAACTCGTCATCATCGTCAAGGCAGACGTGCAGGGTTCAGTCGAAGTCTTGAAGAGCACTTTGCAGAAACTCTCGACCGATGCCGTCAAGGTGCGCGTCATCCGCACGGGCGTGGGCGCGATCACCGAGTCGGACGTACTGCTCGCTTCGGCGACGCAGGCGGAAACCACTGGACGCGCCGTCGTCATCATCGGCTTCAACGTGCGGCCCGACCCGCGCGCCGCCGAACTCTCGAAACAGGAGCACGTTGACATTCGCCTCCACTCGATCATCTACAAGGTCGAAGAGGAGATTCGCGCGGCGATGATCGGCATGCTCGAAGCCATCGAGAAGGAGCGCATCCTCGGCAAGGCCGAAGTTCGCATGGTCTTCCGTGTGCCGAAACTCGGCGCGGTCGCCGGTTGTATGGTCATTGACGGCACGATCAGCCGCAAGGCCCGCGCGCGCCTGATTCGCGACGCCGTCGTCGTGTGGGAGGGCAACATCGCTTCCCTGCGCCGCGTCAAGGATGATGTCGCCGAAGTCCGCGAAGGCTTCGAGTGCGGCATCGGTCTGGAGAACTTCTCCGACATCAAGGACAATGACCAGATTGAGGCCTACGTCATCGAGAAGATCGCGGCCACCGAACTATAGAGGTCGGAAGCTGGAGGTTAGAGGTCAGTTAAGAACCGACTTCTACCAGCCTCCGGCATCTAACCTCCGACCTCTGCTTTTATGCGTCGGCCAGAGAAATTAGCTGAGATGATACGCGAAGAGGTCATCCAGATCGTCGGGTACGAACTGGACGACCCGCGTATTGATACCGTGACGGTGACGGACGTGCGCGTGGCCGACAACCTGCGCGACGCGAGCGTCTATGTCACGGCGGAAGGCACGGAAGTCGAGCGCGCGGCGGCGCTCAAGGCGCTCCAGCACGCCGCCGCCTATGTGCGACGGCAACTGGGAATGGCGCTCAACCTGCGCTTCACGCCCGAAGTACACTTCGTCCGCGACACTGTCGAAGAATCGGCCACGCGCGTCGAAGCATTGCTCACACAGCTTCAACAGGAGAGGCCGCCCGCTCCTCCCCCCGAAGAGACGGACGGCCCCGGTGAGAGAGGAGATACAGGTGACGAGTGACCGTGTGACGTGTGACGTGTAGAGGCCGTTTGCTTTTACACGTTACACATCGCCCGTCACCCGTCATTTTTTTTAAGATGCTTAGCCAAGTCGTTGAATTGATCGAATCGAAGCGCCGCTTCGCGATCACCTCGCACATCCGCCCCGACGGTGACAGTCTGGGTTCTTCGCTCGGACTCTACTGGCTGCTCCGCGCGCTCGATAAAGAGCCTGAGGTCATCATGTGCGACCCCGTCCCGCATGCCTATCAAAAGCTCCCCGGCGCGGACGCCGTGCGCGTCACGCCCGGCGTGGATCGTCCCTACGACGCCGTCTTCGTCATCGAGTGCTCGGACATCACGCGCCCCGGCCTGATTGACCTCGACAAACAGTTCGTCGTCAACATTGACCACCACTCCACCACGGCGCTGTTCGGCACGATCAACTGGATTGACTCGACCGCCTCCGCCGTCGGCGAAATGATTTACAACCTGTGCAAGGCCATCGGCGTCCGAGTCACGAAAGAGATCGCCGAGTGCGTCTATACCGCGCTCGTCACAGACACCGGCTCATTTCATTTCTCGAATACGACCGAGCGCACTTTCAAGGTCGCGTCGGAACTGGTGCGCGCCGGGGTCAAGCCCGCGAAGATTTCTCAGGCCGTCTTCAGCAACTACCCTTGGAGCAAGATCGAGTTGATGAGCAAGGTGCTCTCGACCATCCGGCGCGATCCGACGGGGCGCGTCGCGTGGCTTCGTCAGACGATGGAGATGCAGGAGCGGACGGGCGCGTCGGATCAGGACGCTGACGGGTTCGTCAACTACCCGCTCTCGTGCGGCGAGGTCGAGGCGGTCGCTTTCCTCAAGGAGAGCGAGCCGGGCGTCTATCGCGTCTCTCTACGTTCAAAGGGGGATGTCAACGTCGCGCGCATCGCCGAGAAATTCGCGGGCGGGGGACACCGCAACGCCTCCGGCTGCACGATTGAGGGCAGTTGGGACGAAGCCGAGAGCGCCCTCGTCGGGCTGCTGCTTGATGAAGTCGAGTTGCGCGGCGGCGGTGGCGCGGGCGGCAACGGTAAGCACCTGAGCAATGTCGGCACGGGCAACAACGTGAGCGGCAGACTCGACGCGCGCACTTAAACCCGCGCCGGCACGCGCATCCTTTCTCGTCCGCGCCGTCGTGTGTTAACCTTCGCGGCCAACAGCGACCCCTTCTGCTTGCACGAAGACACGGCACAAGGCGGGCGGAAGCGGCGGTTGACGATCAAAGACCTATGCCTTGGTTTAATCGAAAGAATCAGCGAATCGAATCCGTCCCGGCGGACGAGCGGCGCGTCAAAACCGAGGGTGTCTTCGAGAAGTGTCCCGAATGCGACGCGGCGCTCTACAAGCGCGAGTTGGAAGAGTCGCTGCAAGTCTGCCCGCACTGCGCGCATCACTTCCGCATCGGCGCGCGTCCGCGTCTCATGCTCCTCTACGACGAGGGCAAGTACGAAGAACTCGACAGCGAAGTCGTCTCGACCGACCCGCTTGAGTTCACGGACACCAAACCCTACAAGCTGCGACTGGAACAGGCACGACGCACGACGAATCTGCCCGAAGCCGTCATCAACGCGCGCGGGCACATCGGCGACCACCTCGTCTTTGCGGCGGCGATGGATTTCAGTTTTCTCGGCGGCTCGATGGGTTCCGCCGTCGGCGAAAAAATCACGCGCCTCATCGAGCGGGCCATCAAAGAGCACGGCTCGGTCGTCATCGTCAGCCAGTCGGGCGGCGCTCGCATGCAGGAGGGCACGCTCTCTCTGATGCAGATGGCGAAAATCTCCGCCGCGCTCGCGCTCCTCGACGAAGCACGCCTCCCCTACATTTCAGTGCTGACCGACCCGACGACGGGCGGCGTGACGGCCAGCTTCGCCATGCTCGGCGACATCAACATCGCCGAACCGAAGGCCCTCATCGGCTTCGCCGGGCCTCGCGTGATCGAGCAGACCATTCGACAGAAACTGCCGAAAGATTTCCAACGCTCCGAATTCCTCGTCGAGCACGGCATGCTCGACGCCATCGTTGACCGGCGTGAGATGCGCGAGTTCATCATTAAGGCGCTCGGTTTCATGGTCAACCCCGAAGCCCAACCTCAGCCGCTCAAAGCCGAACTGCCGCACAACAACGGCGCGGGCGGCGAGTCATCTGCGAAAGCGCAAAATTCAAAGCTCAAAGTTCAGGGCAAGTAAGATCACACGCATCGTCCGGACACTCCGGGGGCGGCAAAAGCGCCCGTCGCTGTCTTGAGACTTTGAAGCCGCCGCCTTACACTTTGAACCCATGAAGTTCGACGAGGCGCTCGCCTATCTTTTGAGTCTTGGACACGAGATGCTGGCGATGAAACTCGGCCTCGCCAACGTCACACGTTTGCTCCATACACTCGACGAGCCGCAACGCAGTTTTCCTTCGGTGCAAATCGCGGGGACGAACGGCAAAGGTTCGACCGCCGCCATGCTCGCGCGCATCTGCCGCGCCGCCGGAATCAGAACCGGCCTCTACACCTCTCCTCATCTCATCTCCATCACCGAACGCATACGCGTCAACGACGCCGACATCTCGCGTGAAGACTTCGCACGCACAGCAAGCGCCGTGCGTACCGCCGCCGAAAGGGTCGAGCGCGAGACGGGCGCGCTCCCCACATTTTTTGAGCAGGTGACGGCCATCGCGCTCGCACACTTTCGCGACGCCGGAGTCGAACTCGCCGTGCTTGAGACGGGCCTCGGAGGACGGCTCGATGCGACCACCGCTGCGCGCTCTGATGTCGTCGCCATCACACCCGTCGCGCTTGACCATCAGGAATATCTGGGCCACACGCTGGCGGAGATCGCCGCCGAGAAGGCAGCCATCATCCGTCCCGGCGTGCGCGCCGTAGTAGTCGCGCCGCAAGCGCCCGATGCGGCGGCAATTATCGAAAAGCGCTCCCTTGAGTGCGGCGTGCAAGCGCGCCTTGCGTCGGAGGCTCATGATGTCGCCGGAACTTGCGAGGGAGGGCGTCTTCGCATCCACGTCAAAACTTCGACGCATGATTACGGCGAGGTGTGCCTCGCGCTCCGGGGGCGTCACCAGATCGTCAACGCATCGGTCGCGGTCGAACTGGCGGAGACGTTGCGTGAGGAAGGCTTCTCGATAATGCCGTCGCACGTCGTCGAAGGTCTCGAACGGGCCGAACACGAGGGACGGCTCGAACTTGACGAAGGCCAATCTCCGCACGTGCTCTTTGACGGCGCACACAACGCGGCGGGCGCGCGGGCGTTGCGCGACTATCTTGACGAGTTCGTGCGCGAACCCTTAACGCTCGTCTTCGGCGCGATGCGCGAGAAGGCTCTGGACGAGATCGGCGCGATTCTCTTTCCGGCGGCGCGGCGGCTTATCCTGACACGCCCCCGTAACCCGCGCGCGGCCTTCGTGGACGAGTTAATCCGCGCCGTGCCCGCGACTTCGAGTTCGAGTACAATCACGGTCGCGCCTTCAGTCGCCGATGCGCTCGTGATGGCCCGCGTGCAGACTCCGCCCCTCGGTCTCGTCTGCATCACAGGGTCGCTGTATCTCGTCGGTGAAGCCAAAAGCATCTTGATGAATGGTCGTCGCAGTTACGTTAAAGCATGAGCACGAATCCTGAAAGCAAGCGTTGGGGGCGCACCGTACTCGTCATGCTGGGCGTCGGGATTTTGATTCTCGTGCCGCTCGTCCTCGTCGCCAACCACATGCTCAACGCGGCGAACACGCGCGAGCGCATCACGTCTAACGAAGCCCGCGCGATTGATACGATTGACTTGATCGCCGCCGCCGAGCAGATACACCTCGACGCCTACGGCCAGTACGCCACGATTCCGCAACTCATTGACGCGAAGATTCTCAACATGAAATTCGACGGCGACCCGCCCGCCTTCAAAGGCTACGCCTACGCCGTGCGCATCGCACCACGGACTGAGGCGCGCGGCCCTTTCTTCAGCGTCAACGCCGACCCTGTGCGCGCCGACGGCGACGACGCGACGGGCGGGCGACGTTTTTATCGCGACTCTGAAGTCGCAGGCATCCGCTATCGCGAAGACCGTCCGGCCAGCGCCGCCGACACGCTTCTCCCGCGCGTCGTGAATCCTTATTAAGTCGCCACACACTGTTGAAGTTTTCGACCACGACAGGCACGTCCAAGCAATGACAGACACGACCGACAAAGCCGCACCCGTAATGCTCGCGAGCCGCGAGATTTTCAAAGGCCGCATCTTCGAGGTCACGACCGACACCGTGCGCGAAGCAGATAAAACTTACACGCGCGACGTGGTGCGGCACGTGGGCGGGGCGGGCGTGGTCGCCTGTTTTCAAGACGACACGGTGGCGCTCGTGCGCCAGTATCGTCATCCCACGGGGAGTTACGTGCTGGAAATTCCTGCCGGTAAACTCGAAGAGGGAGAGCGCCCGGAAGTGACAGCCGCGCGCGAACTCGAAGAGGAACTGGGCGTCGTCGCAGGCCGGATGGAACCGCTCTCGGATTTCTATACGACGCCCGGCTTTTGCTCCGAGCGGCTCTGGATTTTTCTCGCGACGGAGTTGACCGCGACCGCGCAACGACTCGAAGATGACGAGTTGATCGAAGTGGTGCGCGTTCCATTCAAGCGCGCCCTTTCGATGGCGTGGTCAGGCGAAATCGAGGACGCTAAGACGATCATCGGCCTGATGCTGGCGGCTCGACTTTTAAAAGTGGGCGATGCCGTCATGGACGACTGAGTTGTGGCCGCTGTTGACCGGGAAGCCGTGAACGGATGAAGCCTCAAGTATCCTCCGATGAAAACGGCGCGATGAATGTCGCCGTCGTAGGCCAGCAGGCCGCGTCGCGCATCGCACAGACGCGTGCGCCCACCCTTCTCAACTATCTTCATTCAGCCGTTGCGATTCCACTCATCTATCTGTACACCATTGTGATGGGGACGCTCTCGCTCGTCCTTTC
>JBAVPI010000856.1:0-1706 GCA_049692915.1 Pyrinomonadaceae bacterium | reverse complement strand
CGTGTTTGCTATCGGCTTCCCGATGGGCACGGTATGCGCATCGGCGTCCAGATTTCTGACTTCATGCCATGTTGCAAATGTCGTGCTCTCGGTTGGCCCATAGACGTGGAGCAATCGCTGCGGCGGGCCAGCGTCCAGCACTTCCCGCACGCGGCGCGCGTCCACGGCTTCGCCGCCGAACATCACATGACGCAGTGTCTTGAAGCAGCCGGGCACTTTCCGCGCAAGTTCGTTGAAGAGCGAGGTGGTGAGGAACATGGCCGTCACGGCCTGCTTCTGCAACTCGTCGGCGAACTCTTCGGGCATCAACATGACATCGCGCGTGATCCCGATTATTTGCGCCCCGTTGAGCAACGCTCCCCAGACCTCGAAGGTCGTCGCATCGAAGGAAGCGTTGGCGGCCTGCGCCACTCTGTCCGTATCGTTCAACTGGACGTAATCGGTGTTGCAGACGAGGCGATTGACGGCACGGTGCGGCACTCCGATGCCTTTGGGCCGACCCGTCGAACCGGAGGTGTAAATGACGTATGCCAGATTCTCCGCGGTCGCGCCGCTCTCGAAGCTCGCCTCGCTCTGCCGCAACAGGGCTTCCGCTTCATCGTCCAGACGAATTACTGCCGCCAGCCCTTCTACGATTCCGGCGTGGACGCCCATCGTCACGATGAGATTCAGCCCCGCGTCCTCCACCATGTAGCGCAGACGCTCCGGCGGATACTGCACATCAAGCGGCACATAAGCCCCGCCCGCCTTCAATATCCCCAGCATCGCGACGACCATCTCCGTCGAACGCTCCATCAACAGCCCGACGCGCGTGTCCGGCCCGACCCCGTGCGAGCGCAGGTGGTGTGCGAGTTGATTGGCGCGCTGCTGCAACTGGCGATAGGTCAACTGCTGCGTGCCATAGGTGACGGCGATGTGATTCGGGGTGCGCTCCGCTTGCAGGTCAAAGAGTTCTTGCAGACAGAGTTCGCGAGGGTAATCGCGCGCCGTGTCGTTCCACTCGACAAGCAGTTGCCGCCGCTCGTCGTTGAGGAGCATGGGCAATTCGGAGAGGGGCTGATCGGGATTACTCACGATGCCTTCGAGCAAGGTCTCGAAGTGGCCGAGCATACGACTGATCGTTCCTTCTGCGTAAAGGTCTGTGTTGTATTGCAGGAGCGCGCTCAGTCCCCTCGTGTTTTCCTGAAGCATGAGCGTCAGGTCGAAAATGGCATTGTTCGTATCAACCGGTGCCAGACTGATGCTGAGGCCGGGCATCGTCACGGCATCGTTGGGATTATTCTGAAGAGCGAACATCACCTGAAAGAGCGGGTTATGGCTCATGTCGCGCTCCGGGTGCAGTTCCTCGACCAGTTTCTCAAAGGGCACGTCCTGATACGCGTAAGCTCCCAGAGCGACCTCTCTGACGCGGCGCAACAACTCGCGGAAGGTGGGATTGCCTGAGAGGTTTGTCCGCAATACGAGCGTGTTGATGAAGAAGCCGATGAGCGATTCCGTCTCGCCGCGCGTGCGTCCGGCGATGGGCGTTCCGACGACGATGTCCTCGCTGCCGCTGTAGCGCGCGAGCAGGAGTTGCCAAGCCGCCAGCAACGTCATAAAAAGTGTGACGCCTTCACGCTGGCAGAGCGTGTTGAGGCCGTCGCTGACGCTCTTGCCGAAGAGGTGATTGGTAAGCTTCCCGCGATAACCTCGCGCGACGGGGCGCG